>CACZNF010000041.1 GCA_902782395.1 uncultured Erysipelotrichaceae bacterium
TTCCTATTGTTTTAGAAATTGACCGTATTTGTCGAAAAAACAACATTCCCTACGCCTTATCCTTTGGTAGCGCTTTAGGCATCTATAACTATGGGGGCTTTTTACCATGGGATGATGATGCTGATATCGTTTTTAACTATGAAGACTTACCTCGACTAATTGAAGCTTTTAAAAAAGACTTAAGTCCTGACTATGTTTTTGATTGCTACGAAGTAGATAATCGCTATAACATCTTACAACCAACAATCAAAGTGAAGAATAAAAATGGTCCAACTATGGTGGATAAAAATTATAAGCGCATGAAAGATAGAATCCATTCAAGTGATGGTTTCTTTGTGGATATGGTCGCTCTTGTGGGTATGAAAGACGCTAAAAGTCATAAAAAGCTACTAAATAGAAGTAGAAGAAGACTAATTTCCTATTTTGTGCAAGATTATATGTTTAATCATGATCCACTTAAACTGAAAGCTAAAATGAAAGAGGAAGAAAAGAAATACGCTGAAATGTATAAAGATGCACCATATGTTTCACAAACCGCAATCTTACCTTTCCCTGCACAAAAGCAAAACTTACTTCCAAAGGAAGTAGTTTATCCATTTAAGGAATATTTATTCAATGGACATAGGCTTTATTCTTTTAACAATGTCAAAGCTTTCTTAATCCAATTCTTTGGAGAAGATAGTTTAAGAAAATTTGATGGTGAAAAGTGGTATGATCCTTATCCAAAAAATAAGCGTAAAACAATACACATCAAAGCCTTTGATTTCAATAAATAATATTTCTTTTATAAAAAAATATTTACAAAACGTACATATTCGGTATAATGACTATGCTGTTTAGCGAAAGTTAAGCAGTGTATACTCTGAATAAGAGTGGCCAAAAGCCACTCTTTGTTTTTGAAGGATATGGAATTAAAAGAATTAAAAAGTCTCATCGAAAAGAAAGTTAACGAAAGTGGTTATACCCTTGAAGAGTTTTCTTATTCTCACGCTAACGGTCAAGACACATTGACTCTCGTCGTGGATAAAGATACCGACATCGATATGAACATGATCGTGGAATTAACAAATTCCGTGAATGCTTATCTTGATGAGATTAATCCTTTTGAAAATCCATATACCTTAGATTTATCTTCTTTAGGCGCAGAGAAACCTTTAAAAGTTAATAATCTCGCCCCATACGTTGGTAAGTACGTGAACGTTCACATGATTAATCCAATTAAAGGAGAAAACATCTACGAAGGCGAACTTAAGGAAGTTAATGATGATAATATCATCATCGTCTATCGTAATAAAACCAGGAGTATTCCATTAGAGATATTAAAGAATAATATCTACAAAATACGTTTAGCGATTAAATTTTAAGGAGTAAAAATTATGGCTATTAACGCAGCAGACTTCCTTGCCGCTCTTGAAGAGATTGAAGCGAGCAAAGGAATTAGCAAGCAATCCATTCTTGATTTTTTACAAGAATCCCTCATCAAAGCGTATCGTAAACAACTTGGTGGTGATGACGCTGATGTCCGTGTCAATATCGACCCAGAAAAAGGCATCATTGATATGTGTCAAGCCAAAGCCGTTGTGGACGAAGTAGAAGACGATTTCTTACAAATCAGCGTGCAAGACGCGAATGCTTTAGACAAGTCTAAAAAGTATAAAGCCGGCGATGAATTCTTCATTCCTGCATCTATTGAGGAATTAAAGAAAGCTACCGCCATGAGCGTCAAGAGCATGATGAAACAAAAATTCGCCGAAGCGGAAAAGAGCATTCTTTATGAAACATTTAAAGATAAAATCGGCACCCTCATCACAGGTAAGGTTGAAAAAGTTGATGATCGTGGTATTTCCGTGAACATTGTTAAAACATCTGTTTATTTACCAAAGAAAGAATTAATTGGTGATGAAAGATTTATTGTTGGCGAAACAGTGAAGATTTACGTTGATGACGTGGCTAGTGGCACTAAAGGCGCACACATTGTTGTCTCTCGTAGTAAAGAAGGTTTCTTAAAATGCTTATTAGCAGAAGAAATTAGTGAAATCTACGATGGCACAGTGCAAATCAAGGCCATTGCTCGTGAAGCTGGTGAAAGAAGTAAAGTTGCCGTTTATAGCAAAGATCCAACTATAGATCCTGCCGGTGCCTGTATTGGTAGCAACGGTGGTAGAATCCAAAAAGTCGTTTCCCAATTAGGAAACGGTGGTATCAATAAAGAAAAGATCGATATTATCGGTTACAGTGAAAACACTGCCTTATTTATCATGGAAGCTTTAAAGCCTGCCCGTGTGTTAGGCGCTGTCGTTGACGAAGCCAATAAGAGTGCTATCGCCATTGTTAATGATGATTCCTTCTCTTTAGCCATTGGTCGTCGTGGTGTTAACGTCCGTTTAGCCGTTAAGTTAACTGGTTATAACATTGACGTTAAGACAGAAACCGCTGCTGCTGAAGAAGGTCTTACATACATTTCTCTTGAAGAAGCTACAGCCGAAGAAAACGCTAAGAAGGCTGAACAAATCATGCTCAAGAAAGCTAACGAAGAAAACGCTGCTCAACCAAGTGTTTTACGTGGCTTACCAGAAGGCTATGTTGCTCCTCAAGACCGTGTTTATGAAGAAGAAACAATTGAAGATAACGCTGAATTAAATGAAGCTTTAGAAAACGAAGCTGAAAAGAAAGAAGCCGTTATCGAACAACCAGTCGTGGAAGAAGCAAAAGTTGAAGTTGCTCCTCAAGCAGAAGAAGTCAACGAAGAACCTGTCGAAGAAGTCAAAGAAGAGGTTAAAGAAGAACACAAAGAAGTTAAGACAACAACTTCTATTGAAGCCCTCGAAAAATCTCTCGCTGATGAATCTTCACGTAAGGCTAATAAAGGCACTAAAAAGTCCTATAAGAAGAACAACAAGAAAGCCGAAGACGAAGAAGAAAGCGAAGAAAATAAACCAGTTATCGCTACAGGTGAAAGAATGTCCATTTACACCGAAGAAGAACTCCGTGAAATGGAAGAAGAAGAACAACTCGAAGACGAAGTCGATGATGAAGAAGTCGACTATGATGAATACGACGAGTATTACGATAACGATAGATAATGCGTACAACTATTTTTAGAACATGCATCGTTACTAGAAAGCTCTTAAGTAAGGAAGAGATGTTTAGAGTAGTTAAGACTCCTAATCATGAAATAAAGATCGATTCCTCTTATGTAGCGCAAGGACGCGGTTGCTATTTATCTAAAGATAAAGACCTTATTATTAAGGCCAAAAGTAAACGCTTAATCGAAAAACATTTAAGAGTCAATGACTGCCAAGCAGTCTATGACCAACTATTAGAATTACTATAAGAAAGAAGGTGTTGTTGATGGGAAAGAATTTTAAGAATAACAATTCAGGACGTGAAACAAACGTCTCCACAAAAGTCAAATCAGACCGTGCCAAATCCAAAGTGAATGGTGGTGTCTTTGTTTACACTGGTGCAATCAGCGCAGGTGAACTAGCTAAGACAATTAATGTCCCTCTTGGTGATGTTATCAAATTCTTGTTCTTACAGGGTAAAATGGTCACCATCAACACCATCCTTGATGATGAACTTATCGGTCTAGTTTGTTTAGAGTTCGGTTACGACTTCCAAAAGAAAGTAATCGTCGCTGCTGAACACTTCGAAGACGTCGAGATTAACGATGATCCAAGTAAGTTAAAACCAAGACCTCCAGTTGTGACCATTATGGGTCACGTTGACCATGGTAAAACTACCCTTATTGACGCGATTAGAAACTCTAATCTTGTCGATGGTGAATTCGGTGGTATCTCCCAAGAAATTGGTGCTTACCAAAAAGAAATTAATGGTCAAAAAATTACATTTATCGACACTCCTGGACACGAAGCTTTCACTGCGATGAGAGCAAGAGGTGCTGGTGTCACTGATATCGTCGTTTTAGTGGTTGCCGCTGACGATGGTGTCATGCCTCAAACAATTGAAGCTATTGACCACGCTAAAGCTGCTGGTGTTCCAATTATTGTTGCCATTAACAAAATGGATAAACCAGGTGCTGATCCAGAAAGAGTGAAAAACGAACTTATTGCTCATGATGTTATTTGCGAAGAATTCGGTGGTGATGTTATCGCTGTTGAAATCTCTGCGAAAAAGAAACAAAACATCGATGGCTTATTAGAAAGCATCCTCTTAGTGGCCGAAATGAAAGAATTAAAAGCCAACCCAGACAGATACGCTCTTGGTACAGTATTAGAAGCTAAACTCGACAAGAACGAAGGTCCTAAAGCTACGCTTTTAGTCCAAAACGGATCCTTAAAAGAAGGTGACTACTTAGTCGTTGGTACAACATATGGTAAAGCCAGAAGAATGACTAACGAATATCGTAAAGTTTTACAAACTGCTACTCCAGGCACACCAGTTTCCATTATTGGTTTAAGCGAAGTGCCTCAAGCGGGTGAACATTTCATGGCGTTCGCTGAAGAAAGCGAAGCTAGAAGCATTGCCACAAAACGTAAACTCTTAAAAGAACAAGCGGAAAGAAATAAAACAAGCGCTGCATCCTTAGATGATTTATTCAATCTTGCTAAGGAAGGTGAAGTTCAAAATCTTAACGTCATTGTTAAAGCCGAATCTACCGGTAGTGCAGAAGCTGTTAAAGCATCCTTAGAAAAACTCACTAACGATAAGATTAAGATCAATGTTGTGAGAGCCTCTTCTGGTGCTATCACTGAAAGTGACGTCCTTCTTGCGGGCGCATCACACGCGATTATTTATGGTTTTAATGTGAGACCAGACGCGAAAACAAGAGCTAAAGCTCAAGAAGAAAAAGTTGAAATCAGATTACACCGTATCATCTACGCTTTAATTGAAGAAATCCAAGCCGCGATGAAAGGTATGCTTGCCCCAACCATGGTGGAAAAAGTACTTGGTCAAGCCGAAATCAGAAGATTATTCAAAGTCTCAAAACTTGGTACAATCGCTGGTTGTATGGTCGTCGATGGTGTGATTAAAGCCACAGGTGGTGTCCGTGTCATGAGAGATGGCGTGGTCATCTATGAAGGTAAACTCGCTTCCTTACAAAGAGAAAAAGATCTCGCTAAAGAAGTAAAAGCGGGCTATGAATGTGGTATGCTTATCGAAAACTTTAATGACATTAAAGAAGGCGATATCATCGAATCTTACGAAATGGTGGAACAAAAGGATTAATTATGGCCAATAAAGAAGAAAGAATTGCTGGCATTATCCGTAAAAGCATCAGTGAAATCATCACGATGGAATTAAAAAATCCACATCTTGGATTCGTCACTATTCCAGAAGTGAAAGTCAGTAAAGATTTCTCTTATGCGAAAGTTTATGTCTCCTTCATGTTTGAAGAACAAATCGAAGAAGGCATGAAAGTCTTAGAAAAGAGCAAAGGTTTCATTAGAAGTGGGCTCGCTAAAAGACTCGATACAAGACGTTGTCCTGAACTAGTCTTTGTTCTCGATGAATCTTTCAAAAGAGAAGCCAGAATTACAGAGTTATTAAATAAAGATAAAGAGAAGTAAATAACTTCTCTTTTTTTAAACTTTCTTTACCATTTTAATATGCTTGATGTTCGCCTCGTAGAAGGTTTCTCCTTCTTCGGTAAATCCCAGAGCTTTATAGTAATCAAATAGTTGATATTGAGCGTTAAAGTAAATGGTGCATGGATTAAAGTTTTCTTCAAGCTTAGCGACAAGATATAAGAAGGCATCTTTTCCATAACCATGTCCGCGGAATTCCTTTAAGATAGCAAATCTTTCAATCTTATAGGTGCGATCTCCCATAGCGCGATATCTAATCGTACCCACTGGTGTTTCTTTATAATAGATTAAGAAATGCTTTGCTTCCTCTTCTTCACTAGGAACGACTTCAATATCATAAGGACAATTTTGTTCCTCAACGAATACGATATTTCTAATATTTAAGACATTCAT
>CACZNF010000042.1 GCA_902782395.1 uncultured Erysipelotrichaceae bacterium
TTTCTTTGTGCTGACTTTTCTTAAATCTAATGTTTCTTTACTGTCTGCATCATATAAAGCGCCTTTCGCGGCTAACTCTCTAATTTGTTTCACATTGTGGTGGAAGAAAGTCACAGGTTTATTCTTTTTAGGATTATGGAAGACGATATCCCCGCTATCTAAACGCACTAAACCCGCAATACCTTCAAGTAATTCTCTTTGGCCATTGCCTGCGATACCGGCAATACCAAGAATTTCACCGCCTCTAGCGACGAAACTAACATCATCCAAGGCTTTCACGCCTTCTCTATTAGTGTAAGAAAGCCCATTAATAAACAATCTATCGTGTGGATTTTTTACTGCAGGACGTTTAATGTTTAATTCAATTTTTCTACCGACCATTAATTCGGTAAGTTCTTTTTCGTTTGTTTCTTTTGTGATGACTGTACCAGCGTATTCACCTTTTCTTAAAACGGAAACTCTATCTGAGATTTCTAAAACTTCATTCAACTTATGAGTAATGATAATAATGGACTTACCTTGGCATCAAGAATCAAAATATCAATACCCTTATAAAGAGCTTTAACGATTTCTAAAGTCTGCTTTTCGCTAACAGACATTTCGTAAACCTTTTTATCAGGGTCCACTTCAAAGCCATATGTCTTACAAATTTTAATGATTTTGCGTTTTGCTTCTTCAAGATTATAGGACTTAGAATCTCTAATTCTTTTGTTGTATTTTCTGAGTTCTTCTTTGGTAGGTTCTCTACCTTCTTCATCCCTAATCTTTTGCAATTTAAGATCTTGTTTGGCTCTAGTGGCTTCTTCTTGTTTTTTGTAATCTTCTTTAGAAAGGCCTAAGATCACATTTTCTTTAGCGGTAAAAACATCCACTAACTTGAAGTGTTGGTGGATCATACCAATGTGGTAGTTATAGGCGTCTTTTGGTGAGTGGATGGAGGCTTCTTCGCCGTTAACAAATATTTGTCCTTCATCAGGATAATAAATACCAATAGCGGCGTTCATTAATGTTGTTTTACCGGAACCATTCTCGCCCAAAATAGCCAAAATTTCCCCCTTACGTAAATCGAGAGAAACATTTTTATTAGCAACCTTATTACCGAAGGATTTGCTAATGTTAACAAATTGTAGTGCGATGTTGTTTTCCATAAAAAATAAGGGGGTTTGGCCGTCGGTTAAACAGCCAAACCCACTAAGTAAATAAGTTAATTAGAATTTTGTATCTAATAAGTTGATGCCATCAATCTTGACATCGAAGTAAGGAGCAGAACGGAATTTGGATTCTTGGAATTCACCGTTAGCAACGACTTCTGTATCTGGTGTGTAGTTTTCATCTGTATCGACATCAGCCATATAGGAAGTTAAATGACCATTGGCGTCGACTTTAGCAGCAGTATTAACACCGAAATCACCTTCTTGGCCTGATGGTGGGACGATGGTGACTGTGAATTTGCTTGTATCGAAAACTTTTAAGGAACCATCAGCGAGTTGTTTCTTAACGTTGTTAACGTAATCCGCTGTTTCGGCTGTGGAGGCTTTCTTACCTAAGTCAGAAATTAAGACTGAACCATCTTTTCTGTCGCCTGTGGTATCAAAGCCCATAGCTTCACCACCGGAAACGGATTCAACCATCTTAACGAAGTATGGAGCCCAGTTAATTCTGGAGTTGATTAAGTATGTCTTTGGAGCGCTTTCTTCAGTGGAGCCGTTATAGGAAACGTTTGGAATACCATTTTGTTCACAAGCGGTTGGAGCACCTAAAGAGTCAGCGTGTTGGGAAATAAGGACTGCACCTTTTTCTTTTAATTTAAGAGCACCGTTCTTTTCATCGGTTTCATTGTACCAGGAACCAGTGAATGTAACGTCCATTGTGACATCGGAAACGATGGATTTAACGCCGAGGTACCAAGCGGTATAACCGGAGATAACTTCAGCATATGTGAAGGCGCCGATGTAACCAACTTTGGAAGCAACATTAGCGTCTTTGGCTTTCATATCTTTTAATTTGAGGCCAGCAACAACACCAGCTAAATAACGACCTTCATAAATGGAAGCGAAGCCATTGTGGAAGTTGGCTAATTTTTCGCTGTGGGCTTTTGTACCTGTAGCGTGGTGGAATTGAACATTTGGGAATTGTCTAGCGGCTTGGATCATGTAGTCTTCGTGACCGAAAGAATCAGCGAAGATAACGTTACAGCCAGCATTGACCATTTCAGCACAAGCATCATAGCAAGTATTGTCTTCACCAATACCGGTTCTGACTAAGACTTGTTCTTTGCTTAATCCTAATGCGACTCTTGCTTCTTCCATTGAATCGATAAAGTTCTTGTCATATGTTGAGTTAGTGTCGTGTAAGCAGATTAAACCAACTTTAACTTTGGAAAAATCTAAGCTCTTGTTGATTTTTAACTCATAAGTATCGCCTGTTTTGATGTTGTAAGCAGCGGCAGCAGCTTGTTGACCACATGCGGACATTGCGCCGACAGCAACGAGGGCGAGTAATGACAATTTAAAATTTGCTTTCATTTTTGTTTTTCTCCTCCTTAATCTTCTAAAAAATAAAAATGAGCTTCCTATAATTGGAAGCCTCTACCTTAAATCAACGGCGAAACATACGAACGATTATTTCGCAAACGGATTTGATTCGTAGTGCTACATTATACGGTGTAGCGTAGAGACAACCCACCAATTAGCAAAAAATGAAGAAAAAATAAAAAAACCTCGCACATATTAATTAAAATTAAAGATTTACGTGCGAGGATATTTTTGCTTGATTAGTAAGCTTCGACAGGAACGATGGAAATAACTGGGTATTTTTTGAGGAGTTCTCTGCCCTTGAGTGGGGTGAGTTCAATGTAGAACATAACTCCCGCGACTTGAGCGCCGCTTCTTTCCACTAATTCGCATAATGCTTTCGCGGAACCACCTGTCGCTAATAAGTCGTCAACGACTAATACTTTATCACCTGGTTGAATAGAACCTTCACTAATGACCAATGTCGCTGTGCCATATTCTAAGTTATAAGAAACACAGTTACCTGGTCTTGGAAGTTTGCCTGGTTTTCTAGCCATGACCACACCCTTCTTTGTTAATAAGCCTAATGTTGGACCAAAGAGGAAACCTCTAGCTTCTGGGCAAACGATTTTATCGTATTGGATGTTACTATTCTTTAATTCTTCAACCATCACATCGAACACTAATTGGAGATATTCTGGATCTTCAAATACTGGAACGATATCTTTGAAGATAATGCCTGGTTTTGGAAAACCAGGAACATCTTTAATATGTTTAACGGATTCCGAAATCACTAGTTCTTTTTTGGTCATAATTAGTACCTCAATATTTAAGAAAGACAAACATTATTCTAACGCAGTGGTGGCTTTTTCTCAACGTGTTTGAAGTGATTTTTTAGACAATCTTTTGACAAAATATACGATTCTGTTTGAGGGCTAAAATTTTCTGAAAAAATAGTTTGCAATATCATGTGTATGTGATAAAGTTTTAGGCAAAGGATTCCTATGAAGAGACGAATTAGAAAGTGTAAGAGCCCATCCATCTTAGGGGGTTTCTTCCCTCAAAATTCCCTCCCATTCGCTATTCCTGTCTGTTTGTAGTCACCCCTGTTGTCGGGTGATTTTTTTTGCGCGAAAGGAGAAACATTATGTCGGCAAACAAACTTATCTTCGAAGTTAATGGCAGACCAAGCTTTGGCAAGTTATTAATCTTCGCATTCCAACAAGTCTTAGCCGTTCTTGCGGCGACAATTTTGGTTCCAACTATTATTGGATTACCAGTTCAAATTCCTGCAGCCATCTTAGGTGCTGGCTTAGGTACAATCGTTTATTTACTTTTCACAAGATTCAAATCACCAGTCGTGATTTCCAGCTCATTCGCTTTCTTAGGCGCTTTGAGTAACGCAGTTGCCTTTGGTTACATGGGCATCTTACTCGGCGGTTTATTCGCTGGTGCTGTCTACGTTGTTATTGCACTCATCGTTAAATTCGTGGGCACACGTTGGGTTGAAAAACTCATGCCTCCAGTGATCATTGGTCCAACAGTTGCTTTAATCGGTCTTTCCCTAGCCGGTAACGCTACTGCGGATATGGTTACAGCCACTGCTGCTGGTCAAAGCTATAACTTAATCGCTTTACTCTGTAGATTAATTCCATTCATTCTTGGTATCCTCGCTGGTTACGTTGTTGCTTCTATCTTCACCGTTATTGGCAACCTCGCTAACATCGACTACTTCAAGATCATTGACTGGAGCCCATTAATCAATAACTTCAAAAACATCACAGTTGAATCCTTCGTTACATATCCAAGATTCTCATTAATCGGTGGTATTAAAGAATTAGCCGATGGTGCTGTCAGTGAAGAAATCCTTGCTGTTAACCCAGAAGCACACGTCATCACAGGTATGGGTGTCCTCGAAGTTGCCTTAGCCTTCGTCCCAGTTGCCTTTGTGACATTCGCTGAACACATTGCTGACCACAAGAACTTAAGTTCCATCGTCAATCAAAACTTACTCGAAGAACCAGGCTTACACAGAACATTACTCGGTGATGGTGTTGGCTCCATGGTTGGTACAGTCTTCGGTATCTGCCCAAATACAACATATGGTGAATCCGTTGGTTGTGTCGCTATTACAAAGAACGCTTCCGTTAGAACAATCTTCGCTGCTGCTTGCATGCTCGTCGTCTTATCATTCATCACTCCATTAACCGCTGCTTTAAGAACAATTCCTAACTGCGTCATGGGTGGTGTCTGCTTAACTCTCTACGGTTTCATCGCAGTTTCTGGCTTCAAGATGTTCCAACAAGTCGATCTCAACAAGAGCAAAAACTTATTCATCGTTGCCGCAATCCTCATTTCCGGTATCGGTGGTTTGGCTTTACAAATCCCATATCGCGTCGCAGGAGATGGCACAATTCTTAACGCAATTACAATTACCTCTATCGCAACTGCGTTGATTTTAGGTATTATTACTATGGTGGTAACAAACGCTATTGAAAAGCGTAATGCCCCAGAAGAAGAATAAGTTGAGGAATAGATAATGGCTTTTGAAAATTATCCAACAGTCCATATTCTTGACCATCCATTGATCAAGCACAAAATTACAAAGCTTAGAGATAAGACAACTAAAACCAGTGAATTCAAGATGCTCGTCAAAGAGATATCCGTTTTGGAAGGATATGAAGCATTAAGAAACGCTGAAACTCAAATGGTGGAAATTGAAACACCAATTGAAAAGACAATTCAACCAGTTGTCAAACGTAAATCTCTCTGCTTCGTTCCAATTCTCCGTGCGGGATTAGGCATGGCCGATGGTATGCTTGATTTACTTCCTGGCTGTACATGTGGTCATATTGGTCTCTATCGTGATGAAGTCACAAAGAAACCAGTTGAGTACTACTGTAAATTACCAGCAGATATTTCAGAAAAAGATGTCTACTTAGTCGACCCAATGCTCGCTACAGGCGGCTCCGCTATTGATGCGGTGGGTATGCTCAGAAAGCATGGCGCTAAAAAGATTACCTTCGTCTGCATTATCGCTGCACCAGAAGGTGTGGAAGCATTTGTGAAGAAATATCCAGATATTCCAGTTTACATTGGTGCCCTTGACCGTTGCTTAAACGAAAATGCTTATATCTGCCCAGGCTTAGGTGACTGTGGTGATAGAACATTCGGCACAACAAACGGTACAACCGAAGATAGACCTATTATTTAATTATTCAACTTATTGATCAGTAGAAATTCCTTTCAGTTGAAAGAGGGAAAGAAGACATGACAAATAAAGAACAAGTATTAGTATTTTCTTTAACATCCTGTGAAGAACTAGCGTACAGGGTGTGCGAAGAACTCGGTGTGGAAAAAGCACCATCTATCTGTAGAAGATTCGCAGATAATGAAATTTTTACCAGACCAAACGTTGACGTAAGAGGTAAGGATTGCATTGTTATTCATTCAACCTGTAACCCAGTTAACGATCGAGTGATGGAATTATTAATCTTCATCGACGCTCTTAAGAGAGGTGAAGCTAAATCCATTACTGCAGTCATCCCATATTTCGGATATGTGAGACAAGATAGAACAATTGATTTCGGTGATCCAATTAGTGCTAAATTAGTGGCTAATTGCTTAAGAGAAGCCGGATGTAATCGTGTTGTTTCTGTCGATTACCATAGTGGTTCTATGCAACCATTCTTCGAAAATATGGAAGCTGTGGAGTTATACTCCTCAACAGTTTTCGCGGATTATTACCGCAAAAGATTAAAAACACTTAAAGTCAGACTCGAGGACGTTGTCATTGTTTCTCCAGACAAAGGTGGTCTAGAAAGAGCGAGACACTTATCTAAAGATTTAGGTGATTTACCAATCGCGGTGTTAAATAAATACCGTCCTGAACCAAATAAGGCCGTTATTACTAACATCAAAGGTGAACCAGTTGAGGACAAATACTGCTTGATGATTGATGATATCATCGATACTGGTGGCACAATTATTGCCGCGAGTAAAGAACTTCTCAAAAATGAAGCTAAAGGTATCTTAATCTGTGCTTGCCATGGTATCTTCTCAAAGAATGCCCTCGCAAAACTATATAGATGTGGTATCTTAGATATCGCTATCAGCGATTCTATCCCACAAGAAGAAGACGTCGTCAGTATTGTCTCCTTAGCGCCAATCATTGCTAAGTACATTGACGAAAACTTCTAATCTCATCAATAACTAATAAAGACCGGATGTCAAAGTCCGGTTTTTTATTTTTGTTGCAAGCCATCTCACTTTTTGATAATTTTGTGATTAAAGAGAAAGGTAATCTAGCAATGAAAAAACACGCACTATTTTTTGTTGTCTTTACTGTCCTTTTATCATGCTGCAATAAAACTAACAGTGGCAGTGAAGAAAATAAAGAAACCGATCCTGATGAAGGAAGAGTTATTTTACATTCAGAAGTCCAAAGAGTTTTTCTTTCTGGACCACTTGATAAAGTCAATTTATACGCTCGAGGAGCGGAAGAGCTTTCTAGGCCGTTAACCCCAACATTTACTTGGGAAGAGGCGGAAGGCCCATATACGGTTTATCTCGCGGATAATCCAAATTATATTGATATGAATACCTATACGACCGATGAGGCGAAAATATCATTTAGTAATTTAAAGATTAATACTAAGTATTATTATGATGTTAGATCAAATGGTAAAAGCATCAAAGAAGATTCATTTGTGACTTCCGCTCAATTAGTGAGAAATCTCTATATTTCTGGTGTCACAAACGCTAGAGATATCGGAGGATATGTCACTAAAGACGGAGTAAGTAAACAAGGCGTTTTATTCCGTACAGGTAGACTAAACAAAAATGATGTTGAAGAAGTAGATGTACGTATCACCTCTAAAGGCATCGAAGCCATGCATAAAGAACTTAAAGTTAAAACTGAAATCGACTTAAGAATGGTGGAAAACAACGAAGTCGGTGGTTTAACTGAAGGCTTAAGCGTACTTGGCAACAACGTCAAATACTATCAATGCCCAATGGACTATAACAAAGGGGTGGACGCTAGTGAAAACGATCCATCTTTAAGAAAAGTATTTTCTATCTTAGGAAATAAAGAAAACTATCCCGCTTTCTTCCACTGTTCAATTGGTACTGACCGTACTGGTTATGTGGCGTGGTTAATCAATAGTGTTGTCGGTGTTGGTGAAGAAGATTTATGGAGAGATTATTTATTCTCCAACTTTGGTAATATTGGTGGTTCACGTGATAAAGCCTATATCGCTGATGGCTATCCTAAGAAGATTAAAGAAACCGAAGGAGATACCTTACAAGAAAAAGCCGTTAACTTCTTACTTAAAAAAGGCATTAAGCAACAAGAAATTGACACAATTAGAGAAATGATGCTTGGACAAGCATAAAAAATATTGAAAGCATCAAGAATAGCGGTGAAGTTACCTTCTAAATGGTCACTTATAATCTTTTAGTATTGCTTTAAACTACATCCTAGATAGGTCGATTTTCTTTCGTTTAAAATTGTCAAAAATATATTAACAATCACGCGTGCATAATCTATACTTAAATAGTGTTTTTTCTTTGTGGAAAAGACTTAAAGGAGATACCGGTATGAAATACGATGTCGTGATTGTTGGTGCGGGCCCAAGTGGATATTTTTGTGCCTACGAATTAGTCAACAAAAACCCTAAATTAAAGGTCCTCCTTATAGATAAGGGTCTCTCTATTGAAAAGAGACATTGTCCAGTCTTAGAACACAAATTAACAAAGTGCCCAAGAAATATCAAAGGCTATCAAGAATGCTTCCCAGCTTGCTCCATCACTAATGGTTTTGGTGGCGCTGGTGCTTATTCTGATGGCAAATTTAACATCACCTCTGAATTTGGTGGTTGGTTACAAGACTACATCGATCAAGATGAATTAATGAAACTCATTCACTATGTCGATGAAATCAACCTCAAGTATGGCGCTACTCCAGTTATTACTGATCCATACACCAAGGAAGTGAGAGAAATCGAAAAGAAAGCTATGTCTGTTGGCTTAAAGCTTTTACATAGCAAAGTCAGACACTTAGGTACTGAAGAAAACTTAAAAATCTTAACTAAAATCTATTTAGACTTAGAAAAGAAAATTGATGCGAGATTCTCAACCGCTGTTAAGGATATCGTCGTCGAAGAAAACCAAGTTAAAGGTGTAATTTTAGATAACGGTGAAAGAATTGATGCTGATTATGTCTTATTAGCGGTTGGCCGTGAAGGTAGTGCATGGCTCACTGATTTATTTGAAAAATTCAATATTGAAATGACCCAAAACCAAGTGGATATCGGTGTCCGTGTCGAATGTCCAAATATGGTAATGGAAGAAATAAATAAAAACTTATACGAAGGTAAGTTCATCTTTAAAGCGTCCACTGGTAGCACTGTTAGAACATTCTGCTCTAACCCAGGTGGTCACGTCGTTATGGAAAACTATCAAGGTGTAGTTAATGTTAATGGTCACTCTTATAATGACCCATCTTTATCTAGTGAAAACACTAACTTTGCTTTATTAGTGACCCATCACTTTGAAGAACCATTCAAAAAACCAAACGAATATGCTTTAAAAGTCTCCTCATTAGCTAACCAATTAGCGTGTGGTTCTGTTTTAGTCCAACGCTTTGGTGATATCAAACAAGGCAGACGTAGCACAGTTAAGCGTATCCGTGAAGGCTTTGTGAGACCAACCTTAAAAGAAGCGGTTCCAGGTGACTTAGCCTTATGCTTACCACAAAAAACCATGCAGGCGATTATCGAAATGATTCAAGTCTTAGACCACATCACTCCAGGTATCGCTACTGAGCATACATTGCTCTATGGTGTTGAAGCTAAATACTATAGCGCTCACCCACAAATTGATAACAAGTTAGAAGTTAAAGATATTAAGAATCTCTACGTTGGTGGTGATGGTGCGGGTCTCACCCGTGGCTTAGCCCAAGCGGGAGCCTGTGGCGTCTACGTCGCTAGAAACATTCTTGAAAAACAAAAGAATGCGAAATAGAAAATAAGAGGAGAAATTATTATGAGATGTGTTGGTGTGACATCTAGGGGTGTGAGACTCCCTGTACTAAAAACTGGTGACAACTTAAGACAAATTGTTGTCGATTCAGTTTTAAAAGCCTCAGAAAATGAAGGATTCAAATTCCATGATCGCGATGTTGTCGCAATCACCGAAAGTATCGTCGCCCGTTGCCAAGGCAATTACGCCTCTGTCGACAATATTGCTGACGACGTTAGAAAGAAAACCGGTGGCGACGAAGTAGCGGTCATTTTTCCTATTTTAAGTAGAAATAGATTCGCTATCTTGCTTAAAGGTATCGCAAGAGGCGTCAAGAAAGTTTACTTAATGCTTTCTTACCCAAGTGATGAAGTTGGTAA
>CACZNF010000043.1 GCA_902782395.1 uncultured Erysipelotrichaceae bacterium
CTTAAAGAACCGGAGTTTTCTTTCCTATTAGCGTTTAAATATCTAACCTACGCAAACATGCATAATATCAAGGCAAAACTCGTCATTACTAAGATTGATAAAGAGCATGATGAAGCGCTGATAAAAGAGATAAAAGAGACCTTCCAAAGCATCAATGTTGAGACCTATTTTATCTCCAATAAAACTAAGGAAGGCTTAGAAGAAGCAAAGGCTTTATTTAAAGATGAAGTGAGCTGCATTATGGGTCAAACTGGTGTTGGTAAATCATCCTTAATTAACGCGATAGATAGTAACTATGAAAGAGCCATTGGTGAATACTCTATGGCCCTAGGAAGAGGCAAACACCAGACTAAAGAAGTCATCCTCTTACCATATTTAGGAGGCTATATTGCCGACACTCCTGGATTCTCTTCTTTAGAGCTTAATCTCTATAAAGAGGACCTCGCAGCGTTCTTTCCTGGTTTCTATTCTTTATATAATAAATGTTATTTTGCAAATTGCTTGCACTTAAGTGAAAATAGGTGTGCAATAAAAGAGAAGGTAGCCTCAGGTGAGATTTCATCTCTTGCCTATGACTGCTACAAAAAGTTATCAGAAGAAGCAATATTCAAAAAAGAGAGGTACGCAAAATGAAGAACATCATTATTTCCCCATCAATCTTATTATGTGATTATCTTCACTTAGAAAAAGAATTGGAAAAAATGAAAAATGCGGGCTGTGAATGGGTCCACCTAGATGTCATGGATGGACACTTCGTTCCAAACATCTCTTTTGGTAATCTCTTCTTTGAAAGACTGTTTACAAAAATCAACTTCACTAAAGACGTTCACCTCATGGTCAATGATCCAATGAGCTTTGTCAAAAAGTTCGCTAAAGTTGGCGCTGACTATTTAACCTTCCATTATGAAGCTTGTAAAAACGATGAAGAGGTTGAAGCGGTCATTAAAGAAATTCATAAAAACAAAATGAAAGCGGGCTTATCTATCAAACCAGCTACTCCAGTTGAAAAGATATTCCCATTCCTTGATAAATTAGATCTCGTCCTTGTTATGAGTGTTGAACCAGGTATGGGTGGACAAAAGTTCCTCCCAGAATCACTCGATAAGATTAGCGCTCTTATTAACGAAATTGTTGAAGTGAGAAGTAATGCTTTAATCTCCGTCGATGGTGGTATCAATGATGTCACTGGTAAAGATTGCCTCAATATGGGCGCTGATGTTTTAGTGGCTGGTAGTTATTTATTCAGTGCTCCAAATTTCCAAGAAAGGTACGATAGTTTAATTAAGTAAGATGCCTGGATTACTCCCTCTTTGCATTTTTATTGTGACTCTCACATTCTTTGTGGGTGGGTATTTCTTTTCATCAACTTTTTATTTTAAGAAGTTTGATGTGAAATATTCTTTTAAAAGAATGTTCCCATATGAGTTCAACTATCCTAACGCTTTTAAAAATAATATCTACGGCAATATTGCCTTTATTATTTCTATCATCGGCTCAATTGCCTTTTATATCTATTATTTAAATACACAAGTTGTAAATAACAGTGTTCCAACATTCGTATTAGTAGTTGTTGCATTCTTAATCTCTGTTACTACATGTTGCTTACTCTTCATGCCATTACAGTTTTTAAGAATGCATATAATGATGTCTACCTTAACCATGGTGTGTGCCTTTGCCATGCCTGCCATGCCAGCGTTAAGCTGTTCAATTATCTTTCCACAGTTTAGAGATGCAGTAGGGGATAATAAAATCGTTTATCTAGTGGCGTTTATAGTGGGCGCGATTATGTCATTAGCAATGCTAGTATTTCTTCTTAATCCACGCGCGACATATAGAATTTATATGGATAAGAGTGAGGATAAAGATGGTAACGTCACCATGATTAGACCAAAGTTTATTCCGATGGCCTTTAATGAGTGGTGGGCAATATTCACCTTTATACTCTCACCAATTCCGTTATTAATTACGACATTTATAGCATAAAAAAATGACTCATTCATTCTGAGTCGTTTTTTTATCTTGTCTTTTAGTAAAAAGATTAGCGATCCTTATATTGTTTGTTAAGACTACGATATGCTCTTGTAGACATACGAATGCGCATTTCTTTGCCATCAACAACAACAGTGCGAACTTGGAGATTAGCGTTCCATCTACGACGAGTAGCTCTTAATGAGTGGGAACGGTTGTTACCGCTTAATGGACCTTTACCTAATACTGGACATACTCTTGACATATCTTGTCCTCCTATTTTGTTGCCGATATATATTATCATAAGATAAAACCCATATCAACAAGAAAAATTGAAAAATGTTTAATATTGAAAATTTAGATTTTCACATTAAATAGAGGTTAGAGAATAACAAGAGAGATAAGTTAACCTATAATTTAACGTTAGGATAACGGCGTTTGAACTCTTCTTCACTTAAGAGATTATTGCATCTTTTAAGCATTGTTTTGTATATTTCACCATTCTTATCAAAGGGTAAATAACGTGCATCCCCTCTATTAGTGGCAAAGCAAAGGATCTTTCTTCTTTCAGATTGCTCTTTATCGATATACACTACATCGGAGTAGTTATAGTACATGTTTTTAAAGCTTCTGACCACAACGATATATTTGTTTTCGATGACATAAAAATTACGTTTAAGTGAGAGCACTAACATGAGAATAGAGACTGCGACAAACACTAAAATGACCATAATTTGAATAGGTCCAAACTTAGTGAATAAGAATAAATTAATACAAGATAAGAACAAAAGAGCCGCAAAGATGAGATCCATGTTGATGAATAATCTGATAGTTCTTTTGATATCGACTTTTACTTTCATGCCGTTATTATAACAAGTTAGAATAAACTAGCAAAAATGTTTTTCATGTGTATACGCGTAATGCTATACTATATACATACATAAGGAGCATATTATGTCACATAATGTCGTAGCGATGATACTCGCTGGCGGTAAAGGCACTAGATTAGGTCTTTTAACTAAAAAAATGGCCAAACCTGCAGTCTCTTTCGCAGCTAAGTATCGTATTATTGATTTTCCACTTAGCAACTGCGCTAATAGTGGTATTAACAGAATTGGTGTTTTAACCCAATACGAACCTACTTTACTCGATACCTATATTGGTAATGGTGAAAAGTGGGGTTTTAATGGTGTTCACTCACTTTTAACTTCCATCGCTCCTCGTCAAACAGACGAAGGCGCTAACTGGTATAAAGGTACAGCAGACGCTATTACTCAAAACATTGAATTCTTAGATAGTTTATCTCCAGATTATGTCTTAATTCTTTCTGGTGACCATATTTATAAAACAACTTATAACGAAATGATTGATTTACACGCTGATAGCGGTGCAGATGCAACTATCTCCGTTATTGAAGTTGATCCAAAAGAAGCTAGTAGATTTGGTATTATGGCGGTTGATAAAACTGACCGCATCGTTGAATTCCAAGAAAAACCAAAACATCCAAAGAGCAATTTAGCCTCCATGGGTGTCTACGTCTTCACTTGGAAAGTCTTAAGAAAGTATTTAATCGCTGATAGAGATTTAGATACAAACCATGACTTCGGTGGTGATATCATCCCAACAATGTTAAATAATGGTTTGAAGCTTCAAGCTTATAGATTTAAAGGCTATTGGAGAGACGTTGGTACTCTTCAATCATTACATGAAGCCAACATGGACGTCGCTCTTGATAGAAGTGATTTACATTTCTATGGCGATATGTCCACACGTATATATACAGAGGATACATATTCCTTACCTCACTATTTAGGTAAGCAAGCCTCTATTAAATCATCCATCGCTAACCAAGGCGCGATTATCTTAGGCAAAGTTAATTCTTCCGTTATTTCTAACGAAGTTTTAATTGAAGAAGACGCTATTGTTGATCGCTGTGTCGTGATGGAAGGCTCCGTTATTAAAAGAGGAGCCAAGATTTCTAACGCCATTGTTGCTCCTAATACCATTATTGAAAGTGGCGTAGAAGTTAATTTAAACAGTAAAGAAATTGCCTTAGTTGGCGGAAAGGTGACTCGTTAATATGGCAAAAATAGTTGGTATTTGTGACTTACACGATGCTCCACATCTTGGTAAGTTAACTGAAAAACGTCCAATCGGTACTGTCTCTTTCTTAGGAAGATATGGTCTTATGGACTTTGCGCTATCTAATTTCTCTAACTCTGGTATTGACCGTGTTTCTATCTTGGTTGACCGTCATCTCCATAGTGTGGTTTCTCACGTAAGAGATGGTTCTATTTGGGTCAATAACACTAAGACAGGTACACAACGCATTTTCTATAATGAAAATGTTCCAAGCCATAAATTCAATACAGACATTAATAACTTATTATCTAACCGCTTACACTTTGAAGGCTTAGATTGTGACTATGTTGTCGTTGCTAACTCCTTCTTCCTAGCGAGTATGGATTTTAGAAAATATGTTGATATGCATATTGAATCTGGTAATAAGATTTCTCTTATTTATAAGAGAGTGAAGAACGCAAAAGAAGAATTCTTAAACTGTGATGTTGTTAAAACAGAAAACCATCTCGTTAAAGACTTTGCGATTAACTTAGGTACCGCTAAAGAAGCACAAATCTCTCTAGAGGTCTTTATCTTTGATTACAAAACACTCGTGGAACTCATTAATAAAACAAGAGAAATTTCCACCTTGTTTAATATCCGTGACTTAGTCAATTACTGTGCGACTAATGGCTTATACGCTGTTAACGCCTTCTCTTTTGATGGCTATGTCGCCCCAATCTTAACATTTGATAACTTTGTTAAATACTCAAGAGAACTTCTCTCTTATGAAGTAAGAAAACAACTCTTCAAAGAAGATTGGCCAATTTATACAACCACACACAATACTCCTCCAGCTTTATATGGAGAAAAAGCTGTTGTCGAAAATTCTTTCGTTTCCAACGGTTCAAGAATTAAAGGCACAGTCATTAATTCCATTCTTTCTCGTGACGTTATCGTCGAAGAAGGAGCGGTGGTCAAAAACTGTATTCTCTTCAGTGGCACTAAAGTCGGTAAAGGCTCACACCTTGAATATGTTGTAGCCGATAAGAATGTCAAGATTAAAGAAGTCCGCGATGTCGCGGGTGATGAAGACCACTTCATGTATATTAGTTTTGGAGCAAATATTTAAAATGAAAATAGCCATGGTTGCCAGCGAAGCACGCCCATTTTGTAAAACGGGTGGTTTAGCTGATGTCGTTTATTCCCTTTCAAAAGAACTAGTGAAAATGGGGGAAGATGTTTGCATCTTTTTACCATTTTATGATAGTATCCGTCGTCAAATCTCTGAGAAGGCTTTAAAGAAAGCCGCGTCTTTTAAGACGCATATGTCTTGGAGAAAACAAAATGTCGATGTCTATCAATTAGTTTGCGAAGGTATTAATTATTACTTTATTGAAAATCAACAATATTTCGAAAGAGGCCATATTTATGGTGATTTCGATGATGGTGAAAGATTCGCCTTCTTCACAATGGCGGTCAAGCAGTTCATGCTCACTAAACGCATGTATCCAAACATCATTCACGTCCATGACTGGCAAGCGGGTATGCTTCCATGCGTCTTACGCGTTGATGATGAATGCCGTGAAAAGTTTGCAAAAACTAAATTTGTTTTCACCATCCATAATCCAGCCTTCCAAGGCTTAATGCCTAAATTCACTTTAGGTGATTTCTATAACTTAACCGATGAATACTACGATAACGGTTCAGTGCGTTTTAAAGATCAAGTCTCCACTTTAAAAGCGGGTATTGTCTATGCGAATAAAATCACAACCGTTTCTCCAACTCACCATCTTGAGCTTTTAACTCCTGAAGGTGGGATGGGTTTAGACCAAGTTTTAAGATATAGAGAATGGGATTTTTCTGGCATTTTAAACGGTATCGATTATTTAGAATTTAATCCTAACGAAGATAGACAAATTGCTAAACCATATACAGAAAAGAACTTAGTTAGTGGTAAAAAAGCTAACAAAGAGGCTTTGATGAATCAATATGGTTTAAAGAACACTAAAGGACCATTATTCTCTTTAGTTACTCGTATTACCTGGCAAAAAGGATTTGACATCATTTTCCCAGCGGTTGAAGAGTTAATTAAAAGGGGCGCAAGCATCTTTATGCTTGGAAGTGGTGAATCTCAATACGAAAAGAGATGGGAAGAATTAAGAAGTAGATATCCAGAACAAGTTGGTATCTTTATCGGCTATAGCGATAACCTGGCTCATAAGGTTTACGCCGCTAGTGACTTCTTTATCATGCCATCCTTATTCGAACCATGTGGTCTTGGTCAAATGATTGCCCAAAGATATGGCACATTACCAATTGTTCGTCGAACAGGTGGTCTCAAAGATAGTGTTATTTGCTTTGATGGTAGTAACGCTGAAACAAGTAATGGTTTTGGTTTTGATGCTTACAGCATTTATGAGATGAATAGAACCGCTCAATATGCTTTTGACATCTATGAAAATAAGAAAATCCTTCATCAGTTGATGAAAAATGCCATGGTTACTGATAATTCATGGTTGAAGAGTACATTAGAATACATTAAACTTTATAAGGCGCTTGTTAAATAACAAGCTTAACTTAAAAGGAAGTGTATATTATGGGATTCAATCATCGTGAAATCGAAGCCAAATGGCAAAAGTATTGGGAAGAACATCAAACATTTAAAACAGACGTCTGGGATTTCTCTAAACCTAAGTTTTATGCTTTAGACATGTTCCCTTATCCAAGTGGTGTGGGTTTACACGTTGGTCACCCAGAAGGTTATACCGCGACTGATATCATTAGCCGTATGAAAAGAATGCAAGGCTATAACGTCTTGCACCCAATCGGCTATGACTCTTTTGGTTTACCTGCGGAACAATACGCTATTCAAACAGGTAATAACCCAGAAGGTTTCACTCAACAAAATATTGAATACTTCACAAAACAGTTAAAACACATCGGTCTTGATTATGACTGGGATAGAGTCATTCTTACCAGCGATCCAAAGTTCTATCATTGGACACAGTGGATCTTCAAAGGCTTATTTAAAGATGGCTACGCTAAATACATTGATATGCCAGTTAACTGGTGTGAAGAACTCGGTACCGTTTTAAGTAACGACGAAGTTATTGATGGTAAGAGTGAAAGAGGTGGTTATCCAGTTATTAGAAAGAACTTAAAGCAATGGGTTATTGACCAACCAAAATTCGCTGAAAGATTACTTGAAGGCTTAGATAGAATTGATTGGCCAGAAAGCACAAAAGAAATTCAAAGAAACTGGATTGGTAAATCCGTTGGTGCGGAAATTAGATTCAAAGTCGCTAATAGCG
>CACZNF010000044.1 GCA_902782395.1 uncultured Erysipelotrichaceae bacterium
GCACAGCGGCATAACCGTCTTTTTCAACAGTTTTGACTTGTGTGACAACGTTTGGTAAGACTTCAACGACTGTCACAGCGTAGATTTGGCCATCTTCAGCGAAGACTTCAGTCATGCCCATTTTTCTACCGACAATAGCTTTCATTGACTCTTACCTCCTATAATTTGATTTCGATATCCACACCGGCTGGTAAATCGAGATTCTTTAAGGAATCAAGAGTTTCCTTGCGGTAATTCTTAATATCGATGATTCTTTTGTGTGTTCTGATTTCGAATTGTTCACGGGAATCTTTATATTTGTGAACAGCTCTAAGAATGGTGAACACTTGTTTTTCCGTTGGGAGCGGAATTGGACCGACAACTGTGGCGCCGGTGTTCTTCGCTGCAGCAATGATCTTTTCAGCACTTAAGTCTAAGTTGACATGATCGTAAGCTTTTAAGCGAACCCTAATCTTTGTTGCTTTTGCCATGAATTGTTTTTTCCTCCTATCACTATCAGGCTTTGACTTTAACTCTCTCAGTGCGAATTACCTGAATACACCTTCATGACAACGCCTGTGGGTGTATCAGCAACCTCGCACGTCAACGCGAGCCGTCAACGTTTAATATCATACGTGAGTGTAGGTGCGCTGTCAACCAATTATTAAATAAATTTAAATATATAAGGGCGAAAGCCACTAAAATAATTGACACGTGACACGGTTTTCCAAGCGAAAAATTTGCAACAAAAAAGGCGAAAAAGTCATTTTTCACCCCTTATTTTTCAATTTTTGACGTCTTAAATTTCGTCTTTTTTTGCTCTTATTGAGAACTTACAACCACAGTAGTGTTGGAAGTAGAGACCATACTTACGAACAATATCAAGCGATTTTTCGTATCCACCATTCTTCTTAAAATCAGCGGGTAACCACTTCACTCGTTTGCCTTCAGAAAGTTCAAAACCAATCTTGTTTAGATCTTGAGAATTCTTGAATCTAGAGATGCTCATTACTGTACCAACATAATCATAACCGCGCTCATCAGCAAGCTCGATTGCTTGACCTAATCTCTTTCTAAAACAAATACGGCAACGGTCCATGCCTTCACGTTGGTCAGCATATGGTTCTAAGTCTTTATTGTAGTTTAAATTATCGTAAGCGAATTCAATAACTTCAATATCCGCAGAAATAGCCTTTAAATAGCCTTTGAGTTCATTTAGACGGCGGTTATATTCTTCTTCTGGATAAATGTTTGAGTTGTTATAAATGATTGTGATCTTAAAATAATCTTTAATTAATTCAAAAGGGTAGGTAAAACATGGACCACAGCAAACGTGTAAAAGTAAGGTGGGTTTTTCACCATTTTCTTTTAGAACTTTGAGTAGTTTTTCCTGCTCTTTTTGATAATTAATCTTTGTCTCTTCCATGGATAAACATTGCATCGCCAAAGGAGAAGAAACGGTATTTTTCTTCTACTGCGTGCTTATAAACTTCTAAGGTAAATTCCCTGCCCATAAACGCTGATACAAGCATAATTAGCGTTGATTTTGGGAGATGGAAATTAGTGATTAATGCATCGATAGTTTTATATTCATAGCCAGGTTCAATAAAGATACTTGTGGCTTCTCTTGTAGGTTTAAAGCATCCATATTTAGAATAGTTAGCTTCTAAGGTTCTAACTGATGTTGTACCGATCGCAATAATGCGTTTGCCTTCCGCTTTGGCCTTATTTAATCTTTCAGCGGATTCTTCACTCATCTCATAGACTTCACTATGCATGACATGGTCTTTAGTGTCTTCCACTTTGACTGGTCTAAATGTTCCTAAGCCAATATGAAGAGTAACATCGATGACTTCCACCCCTTTAGCTTTGAGTTTTTCAAATATTTCCTCTGTGAAGTGGAATCCAGCAGTAGGAGCCGCTGCACTACCTTCATATTTAGCGTAGACAGTTTGATATCTATCATTAGTGCATAATTGTTGAGCAATATAAGGTGGTAAAGGCATTTTACCTAATTGATCTAAGACTTCTAAGAAGATACCTTCATAAATGAATTTAAAGACACGAAGGCCTTCTTCTCTTTCTTCAATGCATTCAGCGATGAGTTTACCTTCACCGAAGTCTTTTCTTTAATGCCTAATAATCTCGCAGGGATGACTTTAGTGTTATTTCTCACTAAAACATCACCATCATGGAGATAATCAACGATGTCGTAGAAATGTTTATCTTCGTATGTTTTATTTTCTTTATCAACCACTAAAAGACGAGAGTGATCTCTTTTTTCACTTGGTCTTTGAGCGATTAATTCTTCAGGTAAATAATAATCAAATAAATTAATGTTCATTAGAAGCCTCTTTCATCACCAAACTCTTCGAGTTTTTGTTTCATGAATTCTTCATATCTATCTTCTTTAATAGCTTCTCTAGCTTCTTCCACTAAACGGATAAGGAATCTAACGTTATGGATAGACATTAAGCGTTTGCCAAATGTTTCATCACAAATATATAAATGTCTTAAATACGCTTTAGTGTAGTTCTTACAGCAATAGCAATCACACTTATCATCTAATGGAGTAAAGTCTTCTTTATACTTTTCGTTTTTAATGTTCACACGACCATGTGAAGTCATTAAAGCACCATGTCTAGCAAGTCTAGTTGGTAAGACACAGTCAAACATATCAACACCACGTAAGATACTACCTAAGATATAGTCGATAGAGCCAATACCCATGACGTATCTTGGTTTGTCTTCTGGCAAATACTTAATAGCGTAATCAATCATTTCAAAGAATTTATCTTTTGGTTCACCAATTGATGTACCACCGATGGAATAACCTGGGAAATCCATTTTCACTAATTCTTCAGCGCACATCTTTCTTAAGTCTTCGTAGTCGCCACCTTGAACGATACCAAACAAAGCTTGGTCTTCTCTTTTATGAGCGTCTTTACCACGCTTCGCCCATCTTAATGTTCTTTCAGTGGATTTTTTGCAGTAGTTATAATCCGCTGGCCAAGGAATACATTCATCAAAAGACATAGCGATATCTGAGCCTAATTTCTCTTGAATTTCAATTGAAGTTTCAGGAGAGAAGAAGAGCTTATCGCCATTCAAATGGTTCTTAAAATGCACACCCTCCTCAGTTATTTTTCTATTTTCCGCGAGAGAAAAGACTTGGAAGCCACCACTATCTGTGAGAATTGGGCCATCCCAGTTCATAAACTTATGTAAACCACCGGCCTTAGCAACGATATCCGCTCCTGGTCTAATGGAAAGGTGATAAGTATTACCTAAAATTGTACCCGCTCCCATTTGATGAAGTTCTTCTGGAGATAAGGTCTTGACTGTGGCTAATGTACCAACGGGCATAAACATTGGGACTTCACAATCACCATGTGGAGTGTGAAGGATACCATATCTAGCACCTGTCTTTTTATCAACGTGTTTGATTTCTAAATAAAAGTTTTTCATAACGTAGTTATTATACTTGCTAAACCAAATAGTGCAAACAAAAAGCGTAGCATGTGCTACGCCTATTGTCTTAATAGTTATTCTTATTTAAGAATGAGTTTTCTTAAATTGAGAGCGCCTTTACCTTCGTAAACGAATGTAACTTGGTCTTTCTCTCCACCCTTTTCAACTTTGAATTCGATGAGAGCTTCGCCTTTAACGTTAATGTCTTGAGCAGCTTCTTTTTCACCATACTTCATGATGAGTTTACCTTCAGCCTTACCATCTAACTTAATAGCGAATGATTTGGTCTTGGATAAATCAAAGTATTTATAGGTGATGGAACAGCCATCATTGAAGTTCTTAACGTATTGGTTTGGATTTTCTTCTCTATCTTCACCTTCTTGGGTTAAGAATGGTTCTTTACCATGACCGAATTTGAAGATGCCATAGAATCTGTTACCGTTTTTAGCTCTTAAGCCACAGCACATAGAAGCGAAGTATTCGCCTTCACCTGGTAATGGTTTAGCGTATAAGCCTTGAGATGTTCTTTCAACTTGTTTGAAGGAACCATCTTTTTCCATGAAGATTTCTTCCGCGAAACCTTGTCTGGAGAATTGGCATTTATTTGTTTGTCTATGAGCGAATACATAGTATCTACCATTAACTTCCACCATAGAACCGTGTGTGTTACCTGTGAAGTCAACAGCGTCTTTACTATTTTCAATACCGCGTAAGCCAATATCACCGTTAGAAATTAATGTGCCACCTTTCTTGAATGGACCCATTGGGGAATCACCGATACAGTAGCAGAGTTCGTGACCAGCTTGGGAAGAATAGATGAAATAGTATTTACCATTGAATTTACGCATTGATGACGCTTCGAAGAAAGCGTGAATGCCGTATTCTTTATTAACATCGTTTCTAATTGTTGGAACAGTCATCACTGGTTCAGTGATTGGTGTTAACATGTCTTTTGGATCTAATTCAACAACTGCACCACCTTTAATGGATTTAGCACGGACGTCTAATAATGGATAGAACATGGCAGAGCCATAATATAAATAGACATGGCCATCTTCAACAAAGACTGCTGGGTCGAATGGAAGATATGTTTTGCCCCATTTCTTTAAATCAACATTGCCGTGATATTTGAATGGACCCGCTGGGTTATCAGCGACTGCGCAGTGAATAATCCAAGAACCACTTGTGATGCCTTGGACTGGGCAGTAATATAAATAGAATTTTCCATCTGGACCTTGGCAAACATCTGGAGCGTAATAGACTCTCTTACCATTTGTGGTTGGATCGTCAACTTTTCTCCAAATAACGCCTTCATATCTCCAATCGGATAAGTCATCGATTGGTGCGGACCATGTAACATAATCGTTTAAACAGAAATTACCACCATTGAAACGGTCATGGGAACCATAGACATAAACACGTCCGTTAAAAACGTGTGGTTCACCATCCGGAATATACTCAAAGTTGGGTAAATAAGGATTTGTAACTACTTTTTTCATGATAAAGTCTCCTATGTGTTACTACGCCTTCAATTTTAGCAATAAAAAAGCATTCGCTTGATTATTAAGTTGCTTTTACCACATGACAATCTTACGAATGCGCGTATAAATTAAAGGACTTTAATGAAATCTTCTTTTCTATCCTTAACCGCTAAGGCAGCGTTTTCAGCAGGATAGCCAAGAATACAAGAACCGACCACCATGAAATCTTCAGGAATGCCTAAAGCCTTTTTAACTTTTAACCCATTTTTTGTTTGGAAGAATTCATCAAATTGATTAATCCAACAAGAAGCTAAGTTTAAGGAATGTGCGGCCACGAACATATTTTCTAAGATGCAGGAGCAATCTTGATAAGTGAAGCAATCATCTCTTGGACCAGCCACTAAGATAATGGTTTTTGCACCATACATGCAGTCTTTATTTCTAATCTCAAGTGATAGACGTCTAAGCTTTTCGACGTTTCTTTTGCTGTTAATTACATAGATATTAGCGATTTGTCTATTCATACCACTTGGAGCGAATTTACCAGCTTCTGCCACCATCATCGCTTTCTTTAAAGAGACTTTCTTATCGCTATAGCTTCTACAGCTGACACGAGATTTGATTGTTTTTAAGACTTTGTTTTCCATAAATATCTTTTAACCTCTATCTATAATACTTAGCGACCATTAACAATATGCTCTTATTTGTCTCGTAATCGTTCTTTAATTGAGATTCGTCAACTTCGACACCTCTTTCATGACAGAATTTAACGAACTCTTTTGTGAAGAACCATAAGCGTAAATCTTGCTGGACAAATTTGTCTTTGTTTGTAAATCTCTTGTACTTGAATGGCAGATAATAGAGCTTACCTTTTGCGTATACAAAATTGTCTGGATTCATCTCTAATTCCATGCCATCGTTCCTCGCGTACCAGAACGTTTTGAACATGAGATCTAATATTTCCTCAGATAAGGGACCTTTCTTTAATAAATCAAAGCAATTATCGCCTTCAACATATTCAATAACTGCCCATCTTAAATTTTTATCGAATAAGTAGCATTTAGGATTAGTAACACCAGACACTCTTAGACGATGTTCACAGTCGACAAAATCATCGAATCCCGCTTTATCGTTATCGAATTTCTTTAAAAAGAAATATTCGCCTTTTCTTTCAACTTTAAAAGTGCGTTCACCGATTTGTTCAACGACTGTATAAACTTTTCTTTTAATTTCAATTTCTTCAACCATATCTTCATTTTATAGATATTCCTTTTCTTAGCAAAGAAAAAAGATATTTAGTTTTTTAATTAACAATATATAATATTGTGCATAAAGGGGATTGAGTTATGAACAAGAATATCGAAAGATTTATTAGATACGCTAAAATTGATACCCAAGCGGATGACACTACTGGCACTACTCCTAGTACTGAAAAACAAAAGAACCTAGGACGCCTATTAGTTAAAGAATTATTAGAACTTGGTTTAGAAGATGCCTATATGGACGAATATGGTATCGTTTATGCCCACTTAGATGGGGAAGGCGATGTCATTGGTTTAAATGCCCACATGGATACTGCCTTAGAAGTCACTGATACAGGAGTAAATCCTCAAATCGTTACTAATTGGGACGGGAAAGATATCAAACTCAATGACCAATATAAAATCACATTAGAACAATTTCCCAAGATGAAAGCCTTCATTGGTAAAGACTTGATCGTTACTGATGGTAACACCTTACTAGGTGCTGATGATAAAGCCGGTATCGCTATCATCATGGCGGTATTAGATTATTTAAAAGAACATCCTGATTTCAAACATCATCCATTAGCCATTTCCTTTACTGTAGATGAAGAAATTGGTGAAGGTCCAAAACATTTCTCTTTAGAGAAAATGAAAGCGGATTATGCATTCACTATTGATGGTGGTGATATCAATTGCATTGATTGTGAAAACTTTAACGCTCAAGGCTTAAAAGTCAAAATCACTGGTGTAGCTGTTCACCCAGGTGAAGGCAAGAATACACTTATCAACGCTCTTCAATTACAAGCGGAATTCATCTCTATGCTTCCCCAAGAAGAAACACCATTCTACGCAGATGAAGGCTATTGGCATTTAAACAATATCTCTGGTTCTAGTGAAGAAGTTGAATTCTCTGCGATTTTAAGAAACTTCTCAAGAGAAAAACTTGAAGCTTTAGATATGAAGATCTATGAGATTAGAGATGTATTACAAAGCAAATATCCAAAGGCCAAGATTGAAATTGAAATCTTTGAACAATATGAAAATATGAAAGCCTATGTTGATAAGGATCCACGCCCAGTTAAGAAAGCGGAAGCCGCTTTAAAAGCCATGGGCATTGAACCAGTATTCGATAGAATTAAAGGTGGCACTGACGGCGCTACTTTCTCTAAGATGGGTTTAGTCACTCCAAACTTAGGCACAGGAAGCGGTAACCACCACGGTCGTTTTGAATATTTATGCATTCAAGATTTTGAAAAAATGATCGATATTGTCCTTAAAATTATCGAAAGATAGGTCTTAAAACTGAAAGATATATAAGATACGATTAAAGTATGCTAAGAAAACAGAATAGGCTCCACATAGCCTTAGAATTGGTCACTATTTTTAGTTTTATTGTCATTGGCGTCACAATATTAACTTTTATGTACTATGACGTAGAAATGAGTAGGTCTTATTTAGGCTCGCTTGTTTTAGCTATCGGTGTGACTGAACTTGTTTCTTTCTTATCATTAAGAGACTTAGCCAAACTAAGAAATATTCCTAATGCCGTTGCTGCACTTTTGCAAATGATATTAGGCGTCATATTAATGGCTATCGACCTTGAATTACCAACTGTCTGTGTTGTTTGGGGTATGTGTAACATTGTCTTCTTGGTCACTAAGGTTGTTGATGCTGGTCTAAACTTAATCCATCAACCATTCTTAAATATCATTATCATTATCTTGTGTATCATTGAGACAATTTTCTCAATCTTCTTAATCGCTAATAGTAGCGATGTACAAGCTTTGAACCACCACATCGTCTTTATTGGCGTTGCTCTCCTCATTCGAGCGGTCATTCTTGTTATTGAATTTGTCATTCACCGTTATCAAAAGCTTTAATCA
>CACZNF010000045.1 GCA_902782395.1 uncultured Erysipelotrichaceae bacterium
GCATTAGAGGAAGATAGTAAGCACGCTTTACTTTTAAACGAAGAAAAGATGTCTAAAGAAAGACTTCTTGAAATATATCCAAATTTAGTGAAGCATCCTATCATTCCTAATGCTTTTTTATATGATAAAAATGAGCTTGGATTAGGTAAAAGTATCTATCACGAATTAGGTTGTTTTTATCTTCAAGAACCAAGTGCGATGCTTCCAGCGTTTTTACTCAATCCTCATGAAGGCGAAATCGTTTTAGATCTATGCGCTGCCCCAGGTGGTAAGAGCATGCAAGCTTCTTTACTCATGAAGAATAAAGGCTTAATCATCGCTAACGATTTAGCCCGTAATCGTGCCTATGCAATTAGTGAGAACGCTGAAAGAATGGGAAGAGGTAATCTTCTCATCGTTAATAACGATTTTTCTTGTATTTATCAACACTATTTGAACACTTTCGATAAGATCATCTTAGACGTGCCTTGCTCTGGAAGTGGCATGTTTAGAAAGCAAAGCGAAATGAAAGACGATTGGTCTTACGCTAAAGTTACTAAATATGCTGAGATCCAAAAAGAGTTAATACTTTACGCCTACGCTATGCTTAAGGAAGGTGGAGAAATGGTCTATTCTACTTGTTCATTTTCTTATGAAGAAGATGAGGAAGTAATCGAACATTTATTAAATAATACTGACGCCACTATTAAAGAAATAGAGGTTAATCCTTTATACTTTGTTAATCCAAATAAGCCATTAGGCATTCATTTATTGCCTTCTTTATTTCCAGGAGAAGGTCACTACGTCTGCTTAATTAAAAAACCAGGTGTTCTAAAAGAAACTAGCGTTAAAGCTAATAAAGTTAAACCGCTTTTTGATATTCCTAATAATGGCTATCAGTTACAACAAAAATACGGCGACTTTTTATATCTCGCTGATAAGGAATTCAATTATAAATACTTAAACGTGATAAGAAACGGTGTCAAAGTGGGACAAATAGATAAAGGTGATATTCGTTATGATTACCACTACGCCCATTTTGTTAATGAGTTTAGTAGCGTTATGGATATTACTCAAGAGGAGCTAAAGAGATACTATCTTGGGGAAAGTATTAATCGTAGCGCCTCTAAAAGCTATGTCCTTTTAAGATACGAAGGAATTAATGTTGACATCGCTAAAAGCGATGGACGCATCGTTAAAAATCGTTTGCCAAAAGGATTACGCAAAAAGCTTTATTAAATAATCTGGTTGAAGCGATAATTCTTTTCTTTCGCTTCGCTCATAATCTTATGATCAAGAGGTCTTAAGTGATAGGTGATTTCCTTTTGAATCATCTTTCTAGTAATTTCCGCTAGGTCAGATGTATTCAAATTGGCGTATTCTTCAGGTTTAATAGGTTTTAAGAATGAAACATAGACTGGATATCTTCTAAATTGAGGTTTCATCTTTAAGACACGATATGTACCCCAAATAGCGGCAGGGATAATTGTTGCCCCTGATTTTATAGCCGGTCTAAATGTGCCGTGATGGAACTCACCAACGGGTAGTTGTTGGTCATGTATTCTTGTGCCTTCTGGGAAAATCATCCAGTTTCTTTCTCTCTTTTTTAAATCATCTTCCACTTGCAACATCACTTTCAGTGATTGTCTTAAATTATCACGTTCGATTGTTTTAACATCTAACGCTTTAATCGCTGTCTTAAGAAGTGGCACTTTATTTAATTCTTCTTTACCAACAAATGTTGTTGGGGTAGGAATAGCCACTAAGAAAGGTAATGGATCAAAAGCGGACATGTGATTACACACTAAAAAGAATGTTTCATCTTGTGGAATGTTCTCTAAACCAAAGAAATGTAAATCCACTTGTAAAGCGTCGGATGTTTGTTTAGAAATCTTTCTAAACTTAGCGTGACGCATTGGGAATGGGTATTTCTCTAAATGTTTAGACCATCTCTTGAACGTGAAAAGACAGGCCCCTAATAGGCGACCACCGACTCTTAACACTGCTCTTGAGTAATGAAACATAACGATTTACCTTTTACTGATTGTGTTCTTTTAAATTTGATGGGAAATGACGCATTTCAGTTGCTAGTACATATAATCCTAGTTCAGGACAATGCTCGATTCTACCGAAAATGCACACAAAGTGACCATTAGGCACTTTCGTAAGCGGATTAGATGTGCTTCTATCCCAGTACATCACTGGAATTTTGCTAACCACCACTTTGTCCTCAATCGCGTCGATCGTTTCTAAATTGATTAAACGGAAGCGAGGATACTCTTTAATTATATCATCCGCTTGTCCGAGTAATGAAACCGTAGAAATCATATTAGATTTCCTCCTTTCTCGCACTATTACCTGTAAATTAGTAATAATGATGATCCTGGAAGAAAACCGTTTTTAACTGTGAGTTTGTTTTTAGTGTCCGCACCATCGATGACCGTGTAATAGTCATCTAATTCAAATTGAATCTTTTCACTTGTTGGATTAATCAGAATGACGAATTCTTTTTCGTTAGCGATAACGTTTTTCCCTTTACAAGAGAGCACATAAACACCGTTATCCCAGTGCGATATTTCGAAGAACCCCTTCATCTCCGAAGCGGAAGTTAAACGAGTAAAAGCTAGTTTCTTACGCAGGATATTGAAAAGTCTGAAACGATTGACCATGTCAAAACGTTCATCGATGAGACGATAATTGAGATTGTTAACCCCAAGTGTCTTGTAGGTATTGTCTAATCCATCTTTGCTTTGTCCAATTTCTTGACCGGCATGGATTAAAGGAATACCAAATGAGAGAAGAAGAATTTGATTGCCCAAAGACACACGGTCTAAGTGCGTTTTTTCATCTTCAAAAGCGTTAGAAACGAGCAATTTATCATAAAGTGTATTGTTATCATGACATTCGAGATAATTAACACTTTGATTAGCGTTATTAAACATTGGTTGGTAGGATAATGGTAAAACACCAGCGTGGAATGCATAATCTAAGCCAAATGCATAGCTGGTATTACCACAGATATAGCCTTTTTCGTGAAGTGAGTATGAGGATGATGGTCCTTTAACAATGTCGCGATATGTATCATTGAAGAAACCAATTTCTTTAAGCGCAGCAAAGTTATTTTTACTGGCCTTTTCTTCTTTTGGTAACTCTTCACCCATATCCCAGCCTTCACCATAAATAATGGCGTCTTTTTTAATCTTTTTTGCCTCTTGATAGCAAGCTTTAACGGTCGATATATCAAGTAAGCCCATCAGATCAAATCTCAAGCCATCAATATCAAAGTATTTGAAAAGATATTTCACACTGTCGACGATGATTTTGCTAGCCATCTTTCTTTCACTAGCAAAGTCATTGCCACATCCTGAAGCATTAGATAAATAATGATTCTTTCTTCTACGGAAATAATAATGCGGGACAGTCTTTTCAAAGTCACTAGTTTCGTAGGCGAATATGTGGTTATAAACCACATCCATGACAATTCTTAAATCATTTTCGTGATATTTATTCACTAATTGTTTGAATTCAATAATACGCGATGCCGCTACTTCTGGATGAAGAGCGTAGCTGCCTTCTAAGGCAAAAAATGAGAGTGTGTCATAACCCCAGTTATACCAGTCACTAATCTTTTGATCGTCCTTGCTTTCAAAATCTAAAACTGGTTGGAGTTGGACGTGAGTAACACCCAAATATTTGATGTAATCTAAACCCGCTGGATGACCACCAACACTCTTACGACCAGTTTCCATAAAGCCAGCGAACTTACTCTTATTAACAGTATCGTTAAAGTTGCCTTCGTTAAGGTCTCTAATATGCGTTTCATAAATGATAGCGTCGACTGGTTGATTGATTACTGTTTTTGGTTGGACATTAGGAATTTTAAGTAATGCTTCAGTATCAATAATAACGGAATATTCACTATTGAGGCTCACTTCTTTAGCGTATAAGTCTTTAGCCTCAGTTACCACGCCATAATTATTAATTACATAACGGTATTTGTAGTTTAATAAATCACCTTTGACTTTTAAGCGATAAATACCTTTATCTTCTCTTTTGAGTTCTTGATAAATGAATTCTTCATGAGGTCCTAAAAGTTTCACACAAACAGTGCTCGCTAATGGAGCCCACATGACAAATTCTGTATAGTCTTTATGATAGTTACTTCCTAAGTCATCACCGTTATAAAAATAGCGGTCATCGAAATCAGAAAAATAAACTGCATCACTTAAATCAATATTGGTAAAACTTAAATCACCCACTAATAGGCGATAATTTTTACCAAGTTCATAATCTTCGTCTAATAAAATATCGGTCACGTATAAGTTATTAATACTAGTAAAGTGAGACGATACGATTTTTTTAATGAGTTTCTCTTCTTTGAAGAGAGAGATTGATAGTTTCTCTGGTCGAGGCATATCGGTAAACAAAACGATGTTAATCCTCTTCCAAGAAGTTAACTTGGCTTTTAGGTAACTAACCATTACTAGTCATCACTCCTGAAATAGGTTTGTTCATCGCTTGATACAGCGTTGTTGTCATTACCGAATTTATCTTGGACCATGACACGACAGCCTTTATTGCCTTCGGTTTCGTTTCCAACTACACCTTCGCTTTGTAAGCGGAGGAAGAATCTACCAGCGCGGTTAAAACCAACACCACATTCACGTTGAATACGTGAAATAGACATAAATTCTTGTGTCATAACCCATTCTTTGATGGATTGATATCTTTCTTCTTCGGTATTGCCATGTTCTTTGAACTCTGGCGTATTCATATATTCACTAGCCGCTTGGGTAGCTTCTTCTTCTAAATTGAGGAACTTCTCATCATAATGCGTTTCGTAGTGTTCTTTTAAATAACCGACAACACGGCTAATTTCTTGACGATGGATAAAGCAGCCTTGTAAACGCACACATCCAATACGTGAGACAAGTGGGCTTTGGACAAGCATATCGCCTTTACCAATAAGCTTTTCAGCACCACCTTCACCAATGATGGTCATGGAGTCAGTATAACTTGCCATCATTAAAGCAACGTGAGTTGGTAAGTTAGCTTTAATAACACCAGTCACGACATTAGTGCTTGGACGTTGTGTGGCAATACAAAGGTGGATACCACACGCTCTAGCTTTTTGAGCAATAGAAACAACTGGCATAGAGATTTCTTTGCATTGATCGACCATATCAGCGTATTCATCAAAGAAGATGACGATGTATGGCATTCTATCCAAGCCTAAACCTGGCGCATCTTCATTAAATTCTTTAATGTTAGAACAACCATTTTCAGCGAATTTAGCGTATCTTTCTTCCATTTCTTGGCAGAGCTTATCCATTAAAAGCTTCGCTTCTTGTGCTTCAGTAATGATTGGGCAAAGTAAGTGTGGCATATCTTTATAACGAGACATTTCAACTTTCTTTGGATCCACTAAAACGAGTTTTAAATCGTCTGGTGAATTACGCATGATTAAACTAACGATAACAGAGTTAATGAAGATGGATTTACCAGAACCAGTAGTACCAGAGACCAAGGCATGTGGGAATTCATCAAAATCAGCGTAAATGACATCACCTTCGATATTTTTACCAAAAGCGAAGGCTAATGGGTGTTTTTTAACATCTGGAAGAGCTTCATAGACATCTTTAAA
>CACZNF010000046.1 GCA_902782395.1 uncultured Erysipelotrichaceae bacterium
TAAAGCAGAATTAGCAACAAAAAAATCCCCGTTTTTGGGGATTTACATTTTTGTTTGGGGCGAGTGACCAGATTCGAACTGGCGAATGCCTGGTTCACAGCCAGGTGTGTTAGGCCTCTTCACCACACCCGCCAAATGCTTAATTATAATAATCTTTTTATACTGTCTTTGTCAAAGTGTTTTTACAAAACAAAAAGTCCCACGAGATCAGGGAGTAATCTACGTGAGACTTTCGCCGGATTAGAATTCGATAACTTTATCGCTTGTAATGACTGTGATAAGGTCAACAATCCACCAAATCCAGCCGAGCAAGACGGCGATAATAATCCAAACAACCATCATTGCCCAGTTCTTTTCATTGACTTTCTTAATGATACGATAGACCATCCATGTTAAGTCAAGATAGAAAATACAGAAGACAATTTTGAGGACTTTGGATAAGTTATCCATCCACTTGATGTAGCCCATTTTCTTCTCCTTTTGACATTATAATGTTTATTTTGCAATGAGGAAGGCTTTATAGCCTAAGTAAGCCTCATAAACATCCACTTTTGAGACAATCTCCATAGGAGCGTGCATGTTGAGAACTGGAATACCAGCGTCAATAACTCTCATATTATAGTTACCTAAGATGTAGGCGATTGTGCCACCACCACCTTGGTCAACTTTACCAAGTTCAGCGTTTTGCCAGTTAATCTTAGCGTCATCCATCGTCTTTCTAATAAAGGCATAATATTCAGGCATAGCGTCGTTACTACCTGATTTACCACGGCTACCAGTATATTTGTTAAAGACCAAGCCTTCGCCTAAATAGGCAGCGTTCTTTGGATCATTAACGGAAGCATATAAAGGATCGTAGCCCGCGCTGACGTCAGAAGAGAGCATTTCACTATTTTCCATCGCAAGTCTAGCGGCCCATAATGGGTGATCATTACCCGCTAAAGCGAGTAACTTAGCGATTGCGTTTTCAAAGAATAATGATTGAGCGCCTGTGGCACCGACAGAGCCGATTTCTTCTTTATCGACTAAAATACAGCAAGCAGTCTTTTTAACTTCCTTAGTGTCTAATAAGGCCATTAAAGAGGTATAAGCACAGCTTCTATCATCATGACCATAGCCAGCGACCATACTTCTATCTAAACCATAGTCTCTAGCAGGACCAGCTGGAACGATTTCGATTTCCGCGGAGATGAAATCTTCTTCTTCAATGTTGTATTTTTCTTTTAATAAACGTAAGACATTAGCCTTAACTGGCTCTTTTTCTTCGTCATTAATTGGCATAGAACCTAAAGTAATATCTAGGCTTTCGCCTTCAATAGCTTTCGCTAAGGTTTTAGCCATTTGATCAGCGGATAAGTGGATTAATAAGTCAGTAACACCAACGATTGGATCTTTTGGATCATCACCGATGTTAACATCAACCACTGAACCATCTTTCTTGCAAACAACACCCACTAAAGCAAGTGGAATGGTTGTCCATTGATATTTTTTAATACCACCATAGTAGTGAGTATCACCTAAGGCAAAGCCTTTGGATTCATAAATTGGATTTTCCTTTAAGTCCATACGTGGGGAGTCAATGTGGGCTCCTAAAATTCTTAAGCCATTTTCAATTGGTTCTTTACCAATGATGAAGGCGGCAACGTTTTTCTTCTTATTGATGAAGTAAACACGGTCACCCGCTTTCACGTTTTTAACGTCTTCAACATTTTTAAAGCCATTGGCTTTTAATAACTTTTCTGCTTCAATGACGGCAATTCTTTCGCTTTTCGCGGTACTGATGAATTTCTTATATCCTTCAGCAAAGTCCATCACTGGTTTGTTATCTTTGTACTTTAACCAAGCATTTTTACGATACATAACTTTGTTCCTTTCTAAATAATTTCACACTGCTTTAATTGTATAACATTTTTCTTAAATGTTAATCGGTACGATTATTTATTTTTATTAATTAGTTCCTTAATAACTTTTGATAAGCCCTTTTTAGCGGTTTCTCTATAGCCTGCGTGCAAGTCTTTACCTGTAAGGTACATCGTTAATAATGATTCATCAAATGTCACCTTAGCGGTTTCAATTGGCATGATGCCAACGATAGAAGCGGCATTGATGGCTTTAAGGGCAAATATCGCACATCTTTCAATACATGGAATTTGGACGTAGCCTTTTACTGGATCACAAGTAAGGCCTAATGAATGTTCTAACGCTACTTCTGCGGATTGGGCGATACGCTTATAGTCATATCCTAGAGCGGTTGAAACCATCGCTGCACCCATCGAACAAGCGACACCTATTTCAGCTTGGCAACCTGCTTCCGCACCTGAAATGGAGGCATTGCTTTTGGCTAATAGGCCGATAAGACCGGCTACTAAGAAGCCTTTACGAATATCTTCATAAGGGACTTTCTTCATTTCTAAATATTTCACAACACCTGGGATGACACCCGCACTACCACATGTCGGGGCAACAACAATCACACCACCCGCTGCGTTTTCTTCACTCGCGGCAAAGGACGCAATCGCGACGTTAGTTTGAATATCATCTTCTTTATGCTCTTTAATCATGTTTTCATACATGAGTTTAGCTTTTCTTTTAACGTGTAATTCACCAGGAAGTTCTCCATCCGCATTAATACCGTTTTGAACTGATTTTTTAATCGCTTGATATATTTCATCAATGTAAGAGAGTATTTCTTCACCTTCATGGAATAAGACATATTCCCATAATGAATAACCATAATCACGGCAGTACGCCATAATCTCCGAAAGAGTATGATGTGGGTATAAATCATTACCGTCTTGCTTCTTTTCCCCATTTACTGTAATCACACCACCACCGATGGAGACGATTGTTTCTTTTTTAATTTCGTTATTTGGTAGAGTGATTTCAAATAACATGGTATTAGGATGTTTGACTCTTTTACGTGCATCGAAAATAATATGGTGCTTAATATTACCAAGGTACTTATCAATAATGTAATCGGTTAAGTGACCTTTACCTGTGGAGGCTAAAGAACCACATAGTTTCACTTTGATAAATTCTGCGTTTGGATATTTATTTAAGATATATCTAACAGCGTTATGTGGACCAATTGTATGTGATGAACTTGGTCCATGACCAATATAAAAGACACCTTTAATTGAATGCATGTTTAATCCTCAAATTCATCTTCGATAATTTGCAAAGCCTCTTCCACGACTTCATCTTCATCTAAATTAGACATATCAATGTAATTAGGGGTAAAGACAAAGTCTTGATCTCTAAGGTTTTCAATATACTCTCTAAACTTTTCATATGATTCTTCTAAATGAATAGAACGATGGGCAATATGTCTATTTGCTAATCTATCCAAGAACCTTTGATAGAGTAAAGGTGTATCACCTGTTAAAACAAGTAACACGACTTGATAATTATTTTCTTCAGCAATATTTTGTATTTCGTTTAATTCGTCTGTACGGAAGTTAGCCTCTAAGATTAAATCTTGTTTCACTAAAGCGCATTGCTTAAAGAAATAGATCATATCTGTAGTCGCTACGATAGATAATTCTCTATTTTATTCTCTAGAAGAATAACCAATGATATCACAAGCAATTTCTTTTAAAGCGTCTTTGGTGATAAAAGGAATTTGATAGCGTTCACTTAAAGCCATCGCTAAAGTGCTTTTGCCTGCGGCTAAGTCGCCTGTGATAACAATTAATCTTTGCATACCAATAACATGATAATTGTTTTTTAGGCAAAAGAAAAGGCGCGTTAGCGCCAATCTTATCTGTGCTTTGCGTGGAAGCTTACGCCCATGGCATTTGGACCACAGTGACTACCAGCGGTTGGATTCACCACTTCGTATTCAATGTTAAGGTCTTCACCAAAGTGATCTTTGAGCATTTTGCCAAATTCTTCAGCGATTTCAAGTGCATCAGTATGAGCGATAATCACTCTATGACCTTTAATATCATCTTCTAAATCAATGACATATTGTAAGAGTTTTTGTAAGGTTTGTTTTCTACCACGGCATTTATCTTTAGTGGCCATTTTGCCATCTTCACCAATATAGATGATTGGTTTTAAGCCAATGATATTACCAAAGAACGCTGCGAAACCAGAGACACGACCACTTTTACCGAAGAACTTCAAGTCATCAGCGTAGAAATAGAAAGCAGTCTTATCAACTTCTGTTTCCGCCCATTTTTGGATTTCTTCAATAGAAGCACCATTTTTATATAATTCACCGATGCTTAAGCAGATATTATAACTACCTAAGGTGATACCTTTGGTATCGATAAGGGTGAGTTTTCTTTCTGGGTATTTTTCATTTAATTCTTCCATCGCTAAACGGAGGGAATTGAATGTTGCAGACATCGCTGCGGAGAAATGGACATATAAAATGTCATGACCAGCGGCAAATTCTGGTTCGAAGTAATTCATATATTCCACTGGTGAAAGAGCGCTGGTTGTAGGAATAGTGCCCGCTCTTAATTTGTTATAGAAAGTTTTGTAATCAAATTCTTTGAAATCAACGTATGGACGAATTTCTTGTCCATCAATTGTGTAAGGCATAGAAATAAGTTTATAACCGTATCTAGCCGCTACTTCTGGAGTGATATCAGTATCGGTATCTGTGAATAAAGTATACATGTGTAACACCTCTATATGGACACATTATAACAACCTAGAGGTAAGGATTGATATAGTCTAGTGACACTTTGTGACAAGTGTACAAAACAAAAAACCAGCAAATTCATTGCCGGTTATTTGTCAAAATTTGTAATTATCGATTAGAGACCTTTGTCTTCTAAAATTGGAGCAGCGACATCCATTGCGCCAGCGAGAACGCCTAAGATACCAAAGACGATTGGACCAGCGCGACATCCATTGCGCCAGCGAGAACGCCTAAGATACCAAAGACGATTGGACCAGCAGCTAAACGGTAATCAAAAGGTAATTCGTTAATAGCTCTGAAGAATACGCCGTTTAATAAGATTAATGCACCACCTAAGACCATTGCACATCCAGCAGCAAACGCCAACTTCTTTGTTAAGTCTTTACCGATTAATTCATCAATAAACACGAAAGCTAATCCTGCGAGTCCTCCGATTAAGATGAGTAAGTAACCGATAAAGCCAAATGGAGAGGCTTTGTTGTACACACCATTGCCGAAGAATGTTTCATTCCATGTGAAATTGATGTTGGAAAATTCGGCATGGTGAATTTGTGTGGCGATGAACATTGAAACAAAGATAACTAAAGCAAGAAGTGCAGCAAACATTCTAAGTAAAGAATGAAGCATAACATACTTATTTTGTCCCATTGCGATATCTCCTCATACTTATTTTGTCCCATTGCGATATCTCCTTTTGTGTATACAAACAAAATTATAAGAAAATTGAAAGTTTTTACAACTTTTATTTTACGAAGTTAGGCAAGCTTAGCGCTTAAAGCGTTGACGTCATATAAATCACTTGGGATGTTATAGACAATTTTATCAACGATATATTCACTAAAAGCAGCCTTACCAGTTGGGAGTAATGAGATGTCAGGAGTGGCACCATTTTCAAAGCCTTTAAACTCTTTATTGGCTTTATCAAAATATCCTAAGTGAGTCATGGAAGAATGATACACGTATTCGCTATTTGGCATGTAATGGATACCAACAGCGCATTCACCGCCACCGCTCCTTTCACCGATAATTTTGATGCCCATCTTTTGTGCATAGCATGGGAATGCATTGCCACAAGAGAAGGAACAATCGGAACACATGACATAGATATTAAAGTCATTACCAAATACTTCATCTGCGGTGTATTTACCATCCATATTAACGTCAACACTACATGTAGAAGTATTAACCGCTCCTACGGATTCACTCATCATGCTAACAGCAGCTTTATTATCTTTTGAGATAAGGGCTAAGATTTTAGCCATGACACCGATAACACCACCACCATTTGTCGAGACATCGATGATGACATTTTCAATACGGCCATCCGCTTTAAACATTTTTAAATGTTCTAAGACGTTATAGTAAGAGTCATGTTCACCAGCTGTGGCTTTCACTGTTCCATTATCGTTAAAAACTTCTTCAGTTGTGCCTAAATCGAATGAATCGAAATAGAACAAAGCTGTCTTATGATCACTGGATATGGTGTATTGTCTTCTATCAGGGTATGTTTCTTTTCTTAACTTTGTTAATTCCTGGTCTTGATATTGTCTTTTCATGACATTGATACCACCTGTGGCTTTAGTGTTACCCTCGCCCCAGGCATTATTTGCACTGACTAAACCAGTATGGTGATCATCAAAAACCGCTAAAGAAGAGGAATATGCGGTGCCTCTTTTTTCACCGTCTTTCGATTTCAAATCAGAGTAGAAATTGTATTGGCTTAAGTAATCCTTCATAGAATCGATTTTGTGGTAGGACTTTAAGCCATAGAAGTTATCTAAAACAAATAAGAAACAGCTGAGGTTATAGTCTAGTAAATATGAAGGAATGGTCTGTCCTTGCGTGACATTTTCCATTTCTTTATCAACAGATGTTTCATTGTTGAAACTACCGCCTGTTTTAAACTTTTTAGAATAGTTTTCTACATCCCATGTCGCGTAAATGTTCTTGTAATTGTAGAAATGGAAGATGCTAGAAGATTCAGAAAAAGCATTGTCTAATAAGCCTAATGGGTAGTAGCGGCGATTATTCTTAGAAAATGTTTTAAACTCATAGCCACTGAATGAGTATGTGGCGAAATTGTTTTCACCTAAGCGATCAAAAGAATCTTCAAATTTAGTGTACTTGCTAAGAACAGAATAATCGTTTGGATTGCTGTCGCTAGCGAGGACGTTAGAAATACTGCCCGCAGTCATAATGCTTTTAGTTAATGAAGAAATAGTCGCGTAGAAATATAATTCCTCACCACGATAGATAGTCCAAGTGGAGGCAAAACCATTGTTTTCCACTTCGCTTTTTACATCAGCCTCAAAATAAGGTTTGTATAAAGAAGCATATTGCTCTAAAGAGAAATATGGGACATAGCCTTCACCCTCGATGAATTGTGGACTAATAGTGCCTAATTTACACTCCTCAATATTCTTACCGCCCTGAGTAGCGTAATCTAAAAGATAAACATCCACTTCTTTAGCTTCAGAAGAATATGTTTTAAAAAGCGAACAGGAACTTAAGACGAACGAAGCGATAACTGCGCCTAAAATGATTGATTTTTTCATATTTTTATATCCTACAAATTATTGAGCAGGTTCTGTTTCCACTTGTGGTTCTTCTTCTTTCTTAAAGACCCAGCCTTTCGAACTGCAGAAGACATGAACAATATAGAATACCACCATTACAATAAGGGAACCTGTGCATGTATCTGACAAGAAATGCGCACCGACAAGCATTCTGGAGAACATCATCAATAAAGTCCAAGCAAAACCGATATAGAATAACAATGTTTCTTTACCCTTCAATTTCTTAAAGAACATTGAGTAATATGGTAAGAACATCATCATCACTGCAGCGGTACCTGAATGACCACTTGGGAAGGATTTAAATTCTTCTTTTGTCATGGTAATGCCATCGATAACAGTATCACCTTTAATGAAGTCTTTATAGCCTGTACAGGACTGCCACCAATTATAGAAATCTGTGACACCTTCTCTAACAAAGAAACGATAACGTGGACGATGGATGATTTGTTTAACAACCCAACCAACTGGTAATAAGCCCACTATCACGATGACTGACATAACAAGTAAAGCGGACCATAAGGCTTTTTTATCACCTTTAGAGCAAACTCTAAACGCTAAATAATAAACACCGGCAAAGAGGACTGCACAGCCAATATAGCTTGGGATCTTTAATGCATCATTATTAAAGCCATTAATGGATGGTAAATCTTTCGCACAAAGAATAACACCTAAGACATATCCTAAAGCGGACAAGACATAGGCAATAATTTTAGCAAACCATGGCAAATCGTTTCTTTTCCAAGTTGTGGCTAATAGACCACCACCGATAAAGGCAAATCCTGCATAGCAAGGATATGTACCAAACGAGGCCATTAATAAGCCAAATAAATTGTTTTTTGAAAATAGGGCTTGGTTAATTTGTAAATCAAAGAATGAACCAAGAACAATACCTACGAGTAAGATACCGATAACGATAATGAAATGTCTTTTTTTAATCATTTTATGATTCTCCTACATTAGATGCTGAATTCATTGTACCACCTTTTAACAGTCATATCATTTGTAATTTATGAATAAATATGGCACAATTCTTACGAAATATGATTTGCAAAAGTAACCTTGTTGACTTATTAGATAAATGCTTTGCTTACGTCATCTGTGAAGAAGAAGGCGTTGAATTAGCGGGTCTTTTCTATGATTCAATCGAAGTAAACGAAAAGAACTTCGAAGCTTTTAAAAATGAATTAGATAATATCAAAGATATTCTTAAAGAAGACCTCCAATTCTTTATGGATAGCGATCCTGCAGCGACATCATTAGATGAAATTAAAATGGCTTATCCAGGATTTAGAGCTATTGCAACATATCGCATTTCTCATGCTTTATATAAATTAGGATATAAGTTAGAAGCACGTTTTTTATCTGAACACGCTCATGCATCTACAGGCATCGATATCCATCCAGGCGCTAACATTGATTATCCATTCTTTATTGACCATGGTACTGGTACCGTAATCGGTCAAACCTCCACTATCGGTAAAAGAGTAAAGATCTATCAATGTGTGACTCTTGGAGCGGTCTCTCTTAGCAATGCTGAAAAAATGAGAGGAGTCGTTAGACATCCACAAGTCGGTAATAATGTTACTATCTATGCTGGTGCTTCCTTACTAGGGGCCATCAACATTGGTGATAACGTCACAATTGGTAGTAACGTCTTCCTATTAGAGGATGTACCAAGCAATACTCGCGTAGTCATTGGTAAACCTGCCTTAGTGTTCACAAAGAAGTAACTCACTGAAACAACGTGAGTTTTTTCTTGCAAACAAAATTAGATTGTATACAATTTATTATGGAGGTAAATTTATGAACATTTACGATTTCAAAGCAAATGACTATCTCGGAAATGAAGTCAATCTCAGCAAATATCAAGGACAAGTCGTCCTTATCGTTAATACTGCAACAAGATGTGGATTCACTCCACAATATGAAGGCTTAGAAGCTTTATATGAAAAATATAGAGATCAAGGTTTTGTGATTCTTGATTTCCCATGTAATCAATTCTTGGCCCAAGCCCCAGGAACAGCGGAAGAAATTCATTCTGTTTGCTCCTTAAAATACAATACACAATTTCCACAATTCGATAAGATTAAAGTTAATGGCAAAGATGCCCATCCTTTATTCGTTTATTTAGAATCTCAAAATGAATCAAAGAAGGTTAAGAAAGTTAAATGGAATTTCACCAAATTCTTAATCGGTAAAGATGGAACATTCTTAGGTAGATTTGAACCAACTGTCAAACCAGAACAAATCGAACAATCTATCGTTGATGCATTAAATAAATAAGATGAAAAACGAAGAGATATTAAAACTTGATAATCAAATATGTTTTCCAATGTATGTGGCGAGCAAGGAAATCGTTCGTCAATACATTCCTTTGCTCAAGGAATTAGATCTTACTTATACCCAATATATTACCTTATTAGCGTTATGGGAAAATGACCATATCACAGTGAAAGAATTAGGTCATAGATTGTATTTAGATTCTGGAACTTTAACACCTCTATTGAATAAATTAGAGAATAAGGGTTATATTATTAAGAATAAAAGCGATAAGGACGGTAGAGAACTAGTCGTCTGTGTGACTGATGAAGGTTTTAAACTTAAAGAAAAAGCTTTATCAATACCACAAAATATCGCTAAATGTGTACATCTTGAAAGGGAAGAAGCGATTGAATTTTATCGACTCCTGCATAAGGTTTTAGACGGTTTTTATGGAAAATAGAAGCAAAGTAATCGTTAGAACAAGTATTATTGGTATTCTTGGCAACATTGGCTTAGTTATTCTTAAAGCGGTTGTTGGCATTTTCGCTAACAGTATTGCGATTATTATGGACGCGATTAATAACTTATCTGACGCATTATCAAGCACAATTACCATTATTGGCACTAAGTTATCGCAAAAGAAACCAGATGCTAAGCACCCATATGGTCATGGACGTGTTGAATACATCACTAGCTTAGCCATTGGTGTTATTATCATCGTTGCTGGTGTTGGTGCAATCGTTGAATCTATTAAATCAATTATTGAAGGTGGCAAACCAACATTTGATATCGTGACCTTAGTGTTAATCGCTGTCGCGGTCGTTGTTAAAATCGTCCTTGGTCTATACTTTAGACACGTTGGTAAGAAGGTCAATAGTGAGGCTTTAAAGGGTTCAGGAATGGATGCTTTATTAGATGCTTTATTATCCTTTGGCACCTTAGTTTCTGTCGCTGTTATGCTCATTTGGAAAGTCAGCATTGAAGGTTATGTCGGCGCGGTCATTGGCTTATTCATGATTAAATCTGGAATTGACGTTTTAAGAAGCTCTTTATCGAGCATTATTGGTGAACGTACAAGTAAGGAAGTAAGTGAAGCAATTAAACATTTAGTCTGTCAAAATCCTGAAGTCAAAGGTGCCTATGATTTAATCGTTAATAACTATGGCCCAGATAGAGGAATTGGTTCTATCCATATTGAGGTCAGCGATGAAATGACTGCAAAAGATATTCATCCATTAACAAGAAAAATATCTGCGCAGGTCTATAAAGAATTTGGCATCATCATGACCGTGGGTATTTACGCCACCAACAACAGTGATCCAATCATCAATGACATTAGAAATGAGATTCAAAAAGAAGTCTTAGAACCATTAAACAAATTCATGGTTTCTACTGTGATCAAGAAAGCAAATCTATCTCATTTGATGTCATTGTAGATTTTAAAGATCCGGATGCACCAAAGTTAATCAAACAAATTCAAGAAAACTTGAATAACAAATATCCTGGCTATCACTTCTACATTGTGGAAGATAAAGATTTCTCGGATTAAAATAAAAGCCCTAAAGGGCTTTTTTAATATCTTCTAGACTAATAGGTCCTTGTCTTATTAGCTTTATTTCTTCCCCGGTTAAATCAATGATTGTGGATGGTAATCCTCCAATAGATTG
>CACZNF010000047.1 GCA_902782395.1 uncultured Erysipelotrichaceae bacterium
ATATCAACGCCTACTTCAGAAGTGGATACCGCCATGACGATATAATGACCAGAATGAGAGATATTAAAATATGGGCCATTTTCAAAGAATGGTTTCCCATTATTGTTTTTAGATAATGTTTCTTCAGATAATGCATTCTTCAAATATGAAGAAATAATCGAACGATCTTGATCAACTTCTTGCTTAAATGAAGAAGCGATTTGCTTTTGTTCTTCGTTGATATTTTTCAAAAGAAATGAACGGTGTTTTCTCGCCAAATCTACATTGACGACATATAAGTTAACGTTTTCCATATTTCTATTATGCCACCAATAAGGAAGAAGATACCCCTTTTTTATATAAAAAGAATAGAGTAGACTATTTTCTATGAAAAAAGAAAAGATTGGTGTTTTACTTCCAGTATTCTCTCTTCCAGGAGACCATGGTATCGGTGATTTCTCTCATTACGCTTACCAATTTATCTCATGGCTTAAAGAACACCATTATAGATACTGGCAAATATTACCTTTAAATCCAGTTGGTCCCGCTAATTCGCCATACATCACAGTGTGTAGTGAAGCGATTGATGTTCGTTACATCTCTTTAGAAGATTTAGTGGAACGTGGTTTATTAAATAATGTTCCAAATCACCACGCTAATGCTAATCGAGTGGACTATGGTGATACTTTAAGTTTTAAAGAAAAATACTTAAGACGTGCATATAAAAACTCCAAGATTTCTCTTAATTCATTTAAGAAAAACAATCCATGGGTAGAAGCCTATGCTAAATATTTAGTTTTAAAAACCATCAATGATAACAAACCTTGGAATGAATGGATTATTACTAAAATCCCAAGCTTTGCTAATGATGAAATTAACTTCCATATTTGGTGTCAATATATTGCCTTAGATCAATGGAACAACATCAAGAAATTCGCTAATAAGAATAAAGTGAAGATTATCGCCGATTGTCCATTCTACGTTGGCCTTGATAGTGTGGACTGCTACATGAATAAAGATGAATTTATGTTGGATGAACACTATAACCCAACAGTGGTTTCTGGTTGCCCACCAGATGCTTTCTCAGATGATGGTCAATTATGGGGTACACCAATTTATAACTTTGAAAAGATGAAAGAGAACAATTATAAGTTCTTAATCGATAGAATTACTTGCTTAGCAAGCAGAGCGGACATTCTCCGTTTAGATCACTTCCGTGCCTTTGACACATATTGTGTCATTCCAGCGGGAGATGAAAACGCTAGACGTGGTGAATGGAAAGTCGGTCCAAGAAATGAATTCTTTGACGCTTTGTACGCTAGAGAACCAAATATCAAAATTATCGCGGAAGACCTTGGTCTTCTCTTCGATAGTGTGCATGAACTAAGAGATTATTATCATCTACCAGGTATGCGTGTTATCCAATTCTGTGCTTTTGAAACACTAGAGGAAAACGATAATATCATCCTTTACCCAGGTACACATGATAATCAAACCTTATATGGTTGGTTAAAGTGCTTATCTAAAGAACAGAAAGATATTTTAAGAAAAGAACTACATCATCCTAAAGATTTATACGGCGCTTTATTCGCTGAGATCTGGAATATGACAAGTTTAATCACCATCTTCCCAATGCAAGACTTATTAAAATTAGACGATACCGCCAGAATAAATCACCCTGGAACAGTAGGGGAACATAACTGGACATTCAAGTTTAAAAACATGAATTTCTTAGAAACTGTCAAATATGGTCACTAGTTTGACAGTTTTTTTGTTTTGTATCTTTTGGCCTGGCGATTGGTTCTTTCCAGTTTTTGGTATGTTATAATTTGGACACTATGAAAAACAAAATTACTGCATTGGCGTTTATTTCTTTGTTGGCTTTAAGTGCCTGCGGGACAAAGAATTATAAGCCTCAAGATTACATCCTTGAAATGAACTACAAGGATGATTTCCGCATTTTACAACTAACAGACATCCATCTCTCTGATAAGGATGATCAAAAAACACAATTCAAGTTCATGGATTTGCTTTATAAGGACGCGAATAATCCTGATCTTGTCGTGGTCACCGGTGACTTATTCACCTTCGCAAGCAAGAACACTGCGAAGAGCTTATTAAAATATTTTGATGACAAAGGTGTCCCATGGAGTGTTTGCTTTGGTAACCATGATGAGCAATGCTATTTCTCAGTGGATTGGTTAACCAAAACCCTTTCTGAATATGGCTCAAACTGCTTATTCAAAGACTTACAAGACGATAAAGTTAATGGTAATTGCAACTTTGCGATTAACTTAATGAAAGATGGTAAAGTTCATGATCAATTATTTGTCATGGATAGTAACCGTTATGACTTTAATTTCTCACAATTTGGTTATGACTGCTTCAAGCAAGATCAAATTGATTGGTATGAAAGCGTTGTTAAGTACACTAAAGAACAAAATGGTGGTGAAACCGTTAATTCCTTAATGTTCTATCACATTCCATTACCAGAAGTTAATGCCGCTTGGGATGAAGCGAAAAAAGATGACAAAGTCATTTATGGCGAAAAAAGAGAAGCTTCTTGCTCCCCAGACCATGACTATGGTTTCTTTAATAAAATTAAAGAATTAGGCTCCACAAAAGCGATGTTCTTTGGTCACGACCACATCAACAACTTTGAAGTTGATTATCAAGGTGTGAAGTTCTGCTACGGCATTAAATCCACTGACCGTATTTATCACGATAATGATATGCTTGGTTGCCAAACCATCACCATCCATAATGACCATTCATTAACTATTGATAGATACTATCATACATACGCGGAGGTGAAATAATATGAGTAAGAAATTCTCTTTGATTGCTTTAGCAATTATTGCCGTTCTCGGCTCATTAATGGCCTTTGCGGCATCTAACTTATTCTTTACAGACGTTCCATATTTTGGTCCACATATTATGGATACTGCAATCTTCTTAAGTTTCACCGCTTTATTATTCGGTGCTTACTTTGTAATAGGCGCGATGTATATTGTGCGTTCATATTTAAAGCCAAACATTCGTAAGAAAATGTCTAAGACATACTTAAAGACCACAATGGTTTTAGCGGGTTTAGGCTTTGTTTTTGCTATTCTTGCTGCTGTTATTAACTATAACGGTAACTTCCTTGCATCCGCTCCATTCCCAGGATTCATTGTCCTTATGATGGTGGCCCACTTATTAGTGTTAGGTGGTTCAATATTCGCTTTCTTAAAACCTGTTAAGGCTTTACCAGAAGATACAGAGGAGTTTAAAGTTGGCGCCAAACACGTCTTCTTCACTATGGGTTGGTTCTTATTTACCGCTTTAGCGTTTAACCGTTTCGGTGCATTCTTAACCATGCCAATCTATGTGGAATTAAGAAACTTCTACCAAACAGTCTTCTTCTATTTATTCTTATTAGTGCCAATGGCGATCTTAGTAAAAAAAGTCTTCGACGTCTTTGAACTAAAATTAGATAGATTTATCTACGTGATTATTTTATTCGCTATTAACTTAGTTTTATTCATAGTGGTGGCGATTATTGGTTTAAACGATACAACATTCGTTTCTTCCTTATCACCAGCTATGCCACTTGAAAGATTAGCGGCAAAACCAGTGGAAATCATTATCCACTTTGCGTCACAATTCGGCATTTTACTCGCTTGGTTAATTAGAGAAATTAAAGCGAAGAAGAACGCTTAGGTAAAAGCGAAACCACGAGTACCGCGATAATAATCTTCGCGATATCAAAAGGTATATAAGGCACTACTGCAATAAGTAGTGCTTTTTGTATATTAAGTTTTAAATATAAGGCTAAGAAAGTAGTGCCAATGGCGTAGCACACTAATAAACCAACGACGCAAGCAATTGCCATACGAATGAATTGGTTTTTGATTGGTAATTTATTTAAAAAATAAAGTGGAATAACTAAAACCACAAAAGAGATAACGAAACCAAATGTTGGAGTAACACCTGCGGTAAAGCCTGCATAGACAGGAATTAATAAACCGATAGCGAGATATAAACCAGTCACAATAACGGCGTCAATTACGGAAACAGAAGTAAGACCGATGATAAAGACCATTAATAACTGTAAAGAGACTTTGATGTTATCCCCTAATGGGAGAGAGAACATACCAATGACGCATAGTAATGCAAGCATTACAGCGTTTCTAGCCATTCTAACAATCTGCTTCTTTTTATCCATACCTGAAACATTCTACCCCTTTTTGTAAAATAGTGAACGATTTTATGTATTGTTTTTTGATGTTTTGATATAATTAAGGGTACGTATGGCGGTTCGTTACTTAATACTCAAACACCTTTCGCTCGGATATGGTGTGTTACTCAAAAGAGAAAATGGTGATTTAGGCCATGTTTATTTCGCTGACACTAAATCCACCAAACAAGTTCTTTTATCACATCCAAATTTAATGGTTGCCGATAATATCACCCTTTCTAAGTTTGTCTCTTTAGGACTTTATGAAGGATTATTTGATAACGCCACTAAAGCGAAAGCGATGGAATATCTTAACGGCGCAATTAAAGATATGCACTTAAGTGAGAATGAATGCTATGGCAAGATTGAAGGCACTAAAGAATATGCTTTTAGAATTGTTGTGGATTCTAATTCCTTTATTACCTTAACTTGCTCTTGTCCAGTCGGTGGTGCGTGTAAGCATTTATACGCTGTTTTATTAACGATGAAAAAGCTCCTTGATCCAAAAGGTGAAAAGGTCATGCCTAATATCGCTAGTAATGAAAAAACATATAAAGATCTTTTAGAAAGATACCTCTATCTAAGAGGGGGAGATAACATTCCTCTAGTGAGCAAGCTCTCTTATCAAATTAGAGGCTTTGAACAATGCCAAAAGTTCGTCGAAGAAGTATTACCTTATTATCAAAGAGGTCAATATAAGGTGAGAACAGTTAATGATATTCTCGCACCTTTATTCTTTAATGAACAAAACGTTAATAATTTCCAAAAGATTTTAGAAACCGCGAACGATAATATTAAAGCCATGCTTTTAGAAGCGGACAATGTCTTCCAAACATTGAATGAAGAACTCGAAAAGAGAAGGGGTGTGACTAGAAAAGCTAATCTTTATAACATCTTATTAGCCCCTAACTGTGACGCTTTAATTGAGTTATTAAAACACGCGGAAGATAACTATTCAGAAGAAAGAATAGCGAGCCAAGTGATGATGGAATACTTGAAGTATCAAGATCTAACCATCGAACAAATTGCTGCGCTTAAAGGCTCCTATTTATTCCAAATGAATCACCGTTATTACATGCAAGATTTATTCGCTTCTCCAGCGAAGAATAGATTAAGTATTTATTTATTACTTTTTGATGAATTACCACTTGATGAAAATAAGATTAGACAAATACCTTTAGAGTATTTCTTAAAGGTTTCTCCATATAGTAACGATAAAACCAGATATGTCCAAATCGTGCACGCTAATTACGGAAGTGTGAAAGAAGAAGACTATCCTTTAGTGAGTGAGTTACTTATCGGTGCGGCTTTGCAACACGATTATTTAGATGAAAGAACAATTCGCTTAGCGATTGAACTTAGTAAGAAGATTCCTCAAGGTTCATTTATTAGTGAACTAGTGGATA
>CACZNF010000048.1 GCA_902782395.1 uncultured Erysipelotrichaceae bacterium
ACACCATCAATAACGGATTCTAAAAAGCCGAAATTTTCATATGTACCAGTGACTTTTAAAACTGGTTCATTAGCCTGGATAATATCGCCATCATTTAAGGCTTCAATAACGAGTTCTTCTGGATGAACGGCGAAGTTATGAAGAATAGCGATTGCTTCATCGATACCACAGAGCATTGAGTTATCTCTTCTTTGGAACCACTGCATGGTCACTGTGTGGCCTTTTAAGTTTTCAGCAACAATCTTACGACTCTTTAAGAAATAGTTCGCACTATAGAAGCCTTCTCCTAATTCTTTTGGGAAATTAAATGTTTTGTTTGTAAGACGAGAAATCTTACCTTGTTTTTTAAGTTCTACTTCCATCATACTTCACGTTCCTCCATTTGGAAAAAATCCTTGTTTATATCTTGTTCGCTTACTTCATCATTATTTAAAACGATTTCTTCATTTGGTTCATTTTCATCTAAATCTTGATAAGTTGCGTAACGATCTTCTTTCACAAAACTGCCATTAGAAATTAATGTATCTTTTTGCACTTTTACTTTGTAAACATCATTATCTTTTTCTATAAAGAAGCCAGAATCAGGTTTACTCATGAGCATAATATCATATTTACCTAAATAGCCATTTAAGATAGCGATTAATTCATAATTAGGTAAAGTAATTAAGCCATGGAATCTAATCTTCACATACTTCTTTAAATTAAAGATATCGATGCGGTAAATCTTACCGTCTTTTTCATAAATTAATAAATCTTCATCTTGCTTTGGAAGAAGGTTTTTTGGGACATCATCAAAGATAATACTTAAGTAAGCATTAATCTTATCGAAATGGTTAATTAGTCCGTATTTAGAAATCATAACTTCTCCAAAATCAAACGATAGATTGGTTGACCCTCTTCACGGAAACTTGCTTCGTATTCGGTGATCTCATCAAATGGGTCATGACCGTCATAAGAATAGTTAGCTTCCACGAGTTTAAATGCGGAAGTTTGCACTAGTTCTAACGAGTATGTAAATAAGTCATAATTATCGGTTTTAAAAATCAATTTTGCGCCCTTTTTGAGGATGCGAAAATATTGATTTAAGAACGAGTCAGAAGTTAACCTTCTTTTCGCGTGTCTTTTCTTTGGCCATGGGTCAGAGAAATTTAAGAAAATGCCATTCACACTACCTTCGTCAATTAACGGTAAAACTTGTTCGGCATAAGCATAAACTAGCTTCGCGTTAGTGATTTCATTTTCCACGAGTTTCTTCGCGGTAAAGCCCGCGCATGTAACATTACATTCCATACCGATAAAGAAATTATCAGGATGGTTTTTTGCCATGTTGACGAGGAATTGACCTTTACCAGAACCAACTTCTAAATAATAATTTTCATAATTATTAAGTTGATCAAAAGGACACATCACTTCGGTGTGTTCTTCGATAAATGGTTTGGCCCAAGGTTTATATTTTGTTCTCATTACTTAATAAGCTTTCCTAATTCCACGATGGCGTGAGCATAAATACCCATGGATTCAACGAGATATTCTCTCTTGGTATTTTCATTAACACCATGCATTTTTGGATCATGTCCTGGATATTCCATACCAAAGGCGACGACATTGTCCGCTTCTTTAGCGTATGTGCCACCACCAGAAGCGATGATTTCAGTTTCATAATCACCAGTCTCTTCTTGATAGACTCTTAATAAAGTTGTAATAAGGTCACTATCCTTTGGATAGAAGAGAATTGGGGAAATACCTTCCACTTCAATTTCAAATGGTTTAGAAGCTTCTTTAATATTGTTAATCATATCTTCCGCTTTCACGGTTTCAACGTGACGGTAGTTAACAACGACTTCTAATTCATCATTCTCATAAGAGAATAAACCAACATTGAGGGAGTTAGTACCCATATTTTCACTATTAGCGGCAGCGTTAACACCTGCACCTCTAGGATCATTTAATAATTCGTATAATTTCTTAAAGTCAGCGTTTTTATAATATTCGCCTAAATACTTAACAGCATCCATAGCAGCGTTTTTACCCATCCATGGGATGGAACCATGAGCAGCGACACCATTAAATGTTAAAAGCATTTCTTCACCTTTAGCGAGGTAAGAATAATCAGCTTCTTGATCATTTAAATAAGAGATAAGATTGAGGTCTTCTTTAAGAAGAACTTCGCACTTTTCAACAACCGCATTAGAGGCGACACCACCCTTCATCCATTTGATTTCTGGGAAGTTAACTTTCTTTTTAACTTTGAAGCCAATAATACCTTTTTCAGCATATGTTAATGGATAAGCACTATCTGGAGAGAAACCATATGTTGGTTGTTTCTTTTTAAGTGTTTTGAAGTAATGTTCCATACAAGCACTACCTCTTTCTTCATTACCACCCACTAAGAAACGAACTTGATAGTTACCAAGTAAGTTATTATCTCTTAAGGCTTTTAAGCCATAATAGCAAGAAAGTAATGGGCCTTTATCATCCGCGACACCACGGGCGTATAAGAAGCCATCCTTTTCCACCATTTCTAATGGATCTTGTGGCCAACCTGTTCCCACTGGAACAATATCAGCGTGAGCCATAATTGTAATATTTTTATCTAATTCGTTAGTTAAGATTTCAACGAGATAGTTATCGTAATTATTTACAATAAAGCCGTCCTTTCTAGCTAGGTCAGCGATAAATTGTAAGGCTTTTGAAACGCCTTTACCAAATGGATTATTTTCATCAACAGTTGATTCATCATATGTGGAATCAATAGCGATGAAAGCTTTTAAATTTTCCATCATTTCCGCTTCATAGGAAGCAGTAAGCTTTTTGTAAAATTCTTTTTCCATAACTACTCCTTCTTTAAATTTTTATTAATAATGATATTTAGTCCATCAAGATTGAGATTTTTATCATAGATGAAACTATCACCAAGAATTTCCTTCACATAAATAGCGCCACCACCTGTAAGAATATGCTTACATGGGTAGCCAATTTCTTTTTCTAAACGATTAATAAGACCGCTTATCATATCAGCGTGTCCGTAGACAATGCCAGCGTTCATCGCGCTTAGTGTATTTTTAGCAATCACTGTTTTAGGGGCGATTAAAGATACTTCAGGAAGAAGCGCGGCTTTGTTTGATAAAGAAAGCGCACTTAAAGTTAAGCCTGGCATAATTAAACAAGCAGAGAATGTTCCTGCTTTATCAAGCAAGAGTATCTTACTTGCGGTACCTAAATCGGCGATGATACATGGATAATCATATTTTTCTTTCGCGCTCACTAAGTCAGCGATTAAATCGTTACCGATTTCCATTGGGTTATCAACTTTAATCGATAAACCAGTTTTTGTGCCTGGACCAATGAGGATAGGTTCTTTATTAAATAACTGCTTTAATGCGGTTGTTAAAGGTAAATTGACTTGTGGCACAACAGAAGAAAAGATAACGTTATTAACTTTGTTAACTTTTAAACCAAGTTCATTAAAACTCTTCTTAAAAAGAAGATAGAACTCATCATCTGTTAATCTATCGTCAGTGTTAAAAGTTAGTCTCTCAACGAGAACATCATCTTTATAAGCACCAATACCAATTGTGGAATTACCCACATCAACACAAATATTCATATTAGATAGCCACGATATTCACAATACGGTTTTTAACGACGATAATCTTCTTGATTTCTTTACCTTCAAGATTACGTTTCACACCTTCAAGGGCTAAAGCGGCTTGTTTCACCACTTCATCATCTTCATCTTTAGCGATTTCAAGTTCGCCTCTGACTTTGCCGTTAACGGAAACACCCATCTTAATAGTGTTGAGCACTAATTTGGATTCGTCATACTTTGGCCATTCCGCGAAAGCGATTGTTTCGTTATGACCAAGGAGCTGCCACATTTCTTCACCGATATGTGGGCAAATACAAGAGATGAGTTTGACAAATCCTTCAGCGTATTTCTTGCTTAATTTATTCACGCGATAGACTTCGTTGATGAAAATCATCATTTGGCTAATCGCGGTATTAAATGAAAGGTTTTCATAGTCTTCGCTGACTTTCTTAACTGTTTGATTATAAATCAAATCAAGTTCTGGTGTATCTTCTTCAGTGACAATACCGTTTTCAATAATGATACGATAGACTCTTTCTAAGAATTTATGAGCACCTTCGACACCTTGGTTAGACCATGGTTTACTCGCTTCAAGAGGTCCCATGAACATTTCGTAAATACGGAGAGTATCCGCACCATATTGTTCACAGACATCTAATGGGTTAACAACGAATTCTGGATAACGTTTACCCATTTTAATGTTATTGGCGCCTAAAATCATGCCTTGGTGAACGAGTTTCTTAAATGGTTCATCAAAGCTGATATAGCCTTTATCGTATAAATATTTAGTCCAAATACGGGAATAGATTAAATGACCAACTGCGTGTTCTGGTCCACCGATATAAAGGTCAACAGGTAACCAGTGATCAGCGAGTTTCTTATCGCAGAAAATCTTATCGTTGTGTGGGTCAACATATCTTAAGAAATACCAAGATGAACCCGCACTACCTGGCATAGTACTTGTTTCACGTTTACCGTGTAAACCATTATGGTTATATTCTTTCCACTCTTTAGCGTTTTCCAAAGGTGCTTGACCGTTATGACCTTTATAGTCATCAAGTTCTGGTAAGACTAATGGTAATTCATCATCATCTAAAGCGTGGACTTCGCCGTTATCAAGATGGACAACAGGGACTGGTTCACCCCAGTATCTTTGTCTAGCAAAGATCCATTCTCTAAATTTATAGTTAACTTTCTTTTCACCAATGCCTTTTTCTTTTAAGAAATCAATCATCTTATTAATGGCGTCTTCTTTGTTCATACCGTTTAAGAAACCAGAATTAATGTGAGTACCATCTTCTTCATAAGCTTCTTTAGAAATGTCGCCACCTTCTAAGACTTGGATTATATCTAAACCATATTTCTTAGCGAAAGCATAGTCTCTACTATCATGGGCTGGGACCGCCATAATGGCGCCTGTACCATAGCTAGATAAGACATAGTCTGAAATATAAATAGGCACTAACTTATCGTTAGCGGGATTAATCGCATAAGCACCAGTAAAGCAACCGGTCTTTTCTTTATTTAAAGAGGTTCTTTCGATTTCACTCTTTTTGCTCGCTTCTTCAATATAAGCAAGAACGTCTTTTTCTTGTTCTTTGCTCATAATCTTCTTAATTAAAGAGTGTTCTGGAGAAAGGACGCAGTATGTGCAACCAAATAATGTATCAGCACGGGTTGTAAAGACTACGAAAGATTCATCGCTATTAGCGACTTTGAATCTAATTTCCGCACCAATGGATTTACCAATCCAGTTTCTTTGAATTTCTTTAGTGGATTCTGGCCAATCAATTCGATCTAAGCCTTCAAGTAATCTTTCAGCGAATTTTGGTTGATCGATAACCCATTGTTTGAGGTTCTTTCTAATAACTGGATAGCCACCTCTTTCACTCTTACCATCAATAACTTCGTCATTACTTAAGACAGTACCGAGTTCTTCACACCAGTT
>CACZNF010000049.1 GCA_902782395.1 uncultured Erysipelotrichaceae bacterium
GAAAACGGACAAGATTTAGAAATCGTTCAATCCTTAGCGAAATGGAAAAGATATGCGTTAAATAAATATGATATCGATGGTCTATATACCGATATGAATGCGATTAGAAGATTTGAAGATCTTGATAATATGCACTCATTATATGTTGACCAATGGGACTGGGAAAAAAGATTAACTAGTGAAGAAAGAAACGTTAAGACTTTAAAACGTACAGTCAAAAAGATCTATAAATCATTCTTAAAAACATACCGTTTATTAGTGAAACGCTATCCAGAATTAGAAAATAATAGCTTACCAAAAGATATCGCTTTCGTGACCACTAAACAGTTAGAAGCTAAATATCCAGAGATGAGTAGAAAAGAAAGAGAAAACGCTCTCGCTAAAGAATATGGTGCGGTTTTCTTAATGCAAATCGGTGGTAACTTAAAGGATGGCAAACCACATGATGGTAGAGCCGCTGACTATGATGATTGGAAACTTAACGGTGATATCTTACTTTGGTATGAACCACTACAAATTGCTTTTGAAATAAGCAGTATGGGTATCAGAGTTAATAAAGAATCACTAGTTAAACAACTTAAAGCCAAAGGCGAAATGAGCAAGATTAATCTTCCATATCACCAACTAGTGCTCAATGAACAAATCCCACTTTCTATCGGGGGTGGTATTGGTCAATCTCGTCTTTGTATGTATTTATTAAAAAAGGTCCACATTGGAGAAGTGCAATCCTCCTATTGGCCTGAAGAAGATATTAAAGAATTTAAGAAATATAACGTCGATCTACTTTAATAAATTAAGTAATTCGCCAAAGTTATTGATAAAGAGGTGAGAATTCATCCTCTTTTCTTTATTGTACTTTTCACTAGCCTTATCATTAACAGCAACAGTTAAGAAACCTGCTTTGTAAGCAGTCTTCACACAAGTTGGCATATCTTCAAGCACTAAGACTCTTTCTTTATCAACATGCATTTGTTCCGCAAGATATTCATAGATTCTCGAGCTTTGCTTGCCTTCTTTAACGTTGTTAACATCAGCGATATATGTGAAGTATTTATCTAAGCCAAGCCTTTTAATGCATGGCATATATAACGTATCGTCGTTTGCGGTAGCAATCGCCATTGGAATATTATTCGTTTTAAAGAATTCGAGTAACGCTAAAGAATAGTCTTTTAGTTTCACATCGTTTGCGTACATATCAATGGACATTTGATGCCATTCATCCATGATTTCTTGTTCGCTTTCTTTGATACCATAGGTATTCTTAGTAAACTTAGCCGCTTCTTTTAAACCAAGATGCACAATATTTTGAGCGTAATCACTTGGTAATTCCATTCCTCTTTTAGAGAAGAACTTCTTATCAATTTCATGCCATAGACTTGTGGAATCAATTAATGTTCCATCCATATCGAAGATAACCGCATCGAATCGACGACCATTTATTGCTAAATAGTTTTGTTCTGGTTTTACTTCGTGGGCTAAAGCAAGGATCAATGTTGGAATAGCCATAATGACTGTTGCGCCAAGAAAGCCAACACCGAACCAAAATAAAGCGCCAGTGCTAAAGAAAGCAATAGAGGTGATTAAAAGCATTCCTGTAATCACATACAAGATAATTTGTAATGAACTAATCTTTCTTTTCTTTACTTCACTCATAATATTTCTATTTCGCCGCTATCAACATGTAAAAGCATATCATGCGTTACTATTTGAAGACAAAAAGAATTATCGATTCCCACTACTTCACCAATGAATGTTTGATTATTAACAAGTACACGTACCCTCTTATTTAGTAAGTAATTGTGATTTCTAAAATATTTTAAAGATTTATCTAAGTCTAAATTAGTTAAAGAATTCACAAGCGAAGGAAATAGTTTTTCTTTAAGTTCTTCGATATTAATATCTTTCTTATGTTCTAAGCATAATGATGTCGCTGGTCTTCTTAATCCTTCAGGGAACTTCTTTTGATTAACATTAAGACCAATACCCACGACCATATAATCAGGTAGCTGACCTTCTGCGAGAATACCACATACCTTCTTATCATTAATTAAGACGTCGTTAGGCCATTTTATGCTCACGTGCTTGATTTTATATGTCTCTAATACTTTTGCGACTTCTACTGCGCTTAAAAGGGAAATAATTGGTGATTGTTTCAATAAACTCTCATCCTTAATTAAAAATGAGAACATGAGGTTTTCACCTGGTTCACTAGACCAAGTTCGATCATTTCTACCTTTACCATGACTTTGATAATCAGTGGACACAAAAGTAAAGTTACTTAATAACTTATAAGTATTTTTTATATATGTATTCGTAGAATCTATTTCTTGAAAATGAATTTGATGATATTGCATGTGTTTATTGTAAAACAAAAAAGCCTCCGCTTTAAGCGAAGACTGTTTTTTATTGCTGCGCTTTGAACTTATCCCAGCTAACAAGTTGATATGTTGTAAGATCGGTATATAAGTAGCCGTCACCAACTGCAAATGGTGAATCGTCTGGATTTTCTCCTTTGTTGTATTTCAGTTCACGAGCTCCAAGCATCTTTTTTTCATCATAGCCGATTATACCCGGTTTTGATTTTTCAAATACCACACCAGCATAATCGTGGTTGCTTTGTAATTCGTTATAGCCTATATCCACCGCCATATCTTGTTTCTCTCTTAAGTTAAAAGCGCCAATTTGTAAGATGTGGCGTCCACTGCCAATATCACGGCTATAATAAAGCGCTTCTTTATATTCGCCTTTATAATAGGCCAACCTAGTAAATCCATGCGTATTATCCATGCGGATAGAATATACTTCACCTTGATATACTAAGACATCAATAACGGATAAATCATAAGCGTATAATTTACAAACTCCATTAAGCTCTTTTGGTGTAACGTCATATCTTTGGCTGCTGTAGCTAAAGAAAGGATTGAGCTCCTTTAGTTTTTCAGCGTATTCACTAGGCATCTCTTCACCGAATTCTGAACAGCCAAAAATCACTAGTGTTTCTTTTCTTGTGGTTTGCTCACAGCCAGCAAGAATAGGAATGATGCATAATAGTTTAAATAATTTTGTCATGCTCATGTTTCTTATTCTATAACAACCCAAAGTTGTCTTCTATTAATTAGACGAATATAAGATAAGAAAATGCCAAGAAAAAAGCTCTTGTTTTCGCAAGAGCTTTGTTTTTCGGGTTTTTCTTATTAAGCAAATAAGAGGAGCAAGACGCCAGCGGCGACAGCGGAGCCGATAACACCAGCGACGTTTGGACCCATTGCGTGCATGAGTAAGAAGTTTGTTGGATCTTCTCTTAAACCTTCTTTGTGGACGACACGAGCCGCCATTGGAACCGCACTAACACCAGCGGCACCGATCATTGGGTTAACTTTGCCTTTAGTTAAGACGCACATTAACTTGCCGCCTAACACACCAGCCGCTGTCGCGACGGAGAAGGCAATGATACCTAAGACGAAGATTAAGATTGTATCAACAGTTAAGAATGTTTGAGCATCAGCGGTACAACCAACACAGACACCTAATAAGATGGTGATGATATACATCAATGTATTGGCTAATGTATCTCTAATCTTTGGTACAACGTTACATTCTTTAATTAAGTTGCCAAGCATTAAGCAGCCAATTAATGGAGCGGCACTTGGAACGAGTAAGCATGTAATCGCAGTAACAACGATTGGGAAGAGAATCTTTTCAGTCTTAGAAACTTCTCTTGGAGTTTCCATTCTGATCGCTCTTTCTTTCTTAGTTGTTAATAAACGAATGATTGGTGGTTGAATCACAGGCACTAAAGCCATGTAAGAGTAGGCCACAATCGCGATGGATGATAAGTATTCAGGTGCTAACTTTGTGGTCACTAAGATAGCAGTTGGGCCATCCGCACCACCGATAATACCAATAGCGGAAGCTGTTCTAGCGGTAAAGCCTGTCCAGCCTAAGCCGTTTTTACCTAAAGCAATAGCACCGATGAAGGTGATGAAGATACCGACTTGAGCAGCGGCACCTAATAACATAGTTTTTTTGTTAGCAATTAATGGACCAAAGTCTGTGGTCGCACCAATGCAGAGGAAGATTAAGCATGGGTAAATGCCCCACTTAACTCCGTAATATAAGTATCCGAAGATACCGGTGTAGTCATAACTATAAAGATGGTCAATATTACTAGCCATTGTGGTAGCAACATTTTCAGAATAACCGAATCCCACCATTTTACTAATGAAATCTGAACCCATGACTAATTTATGTAAATCAAAGGTTGTAGCTTCGCTTGCGCCTAATAGGCTAAATACCTTTTCAGCGGCGATACTATCTACACCCGCGACAGCGCCCGCAAGTTTGGTGGCGTCATACACGGTTGTGCCTTTCGCAAATAATTCATTAGCGACACCTGGTAAGTTAACTAGTAACATACCAAATGCAATTGGTAAGAGTAAGTATGGCTCAAATTCTTTCTTAATGGCGAGGAAGATTAATACGCACGCCACTAAAATCATGATTAAATTGAGCCAGCCTCCATTTTGGAAAAAGCCTGCTATACCGGAACCTTGGAAAAACGCGACAATTGTATTCCAAAATTTTTCCATAATTCTCTTTTCCGTTATTCAATAGTAATAATGACTTCTTTGGCCTTAACGTTTTGACCTTTGGTCACTAAGATTTGTGCAATTTGACCTTCGAATGGAGAAACGACTTCATTTTCAAGTTTCATCGCTTCGATAATCACTAAGACGTCACCTTTCTTGACTTTATCGCCAACTTTAACTTTGACGTTTGTGACTTGACCTTGGATTGGAGAAGGAACTTCTTTGGCACCATTGGTGTTCACGATTTTGTTTGTTTCTTGTTTCTTCTTTTCTTCTAATGGAACTGTATCCACTTGTTCAATGGCTTCGAGTTCAACACGGTACGCTTTACCGTTAACTTTAATTTTATAAATCTTCATAAATTAGTCCTCAATTCTTTTAATTGAAACAATACGTACTTCTTTCCCTGTTTCACGATAGAACTCCATTGACGCGACTAATGCAGCGACAACAGCGTTTGGATCTTCACTAAGAATCTTATTTTCTTCCTTAGGTAAGATGTTTGTGGAGGCATCGAATTTCTCCATGCCTTTTTGCATCGACCAAGTAATGAAAATGATAATAGCGAGAACAAGGAAGACGATGAATATAGCAATAACTGCGACGAGTAAAGACTCAACAACAGTCATTGATTCCCAGTTTTCCCACACTGCTAGCATAATTAAGCCTCAACGTGAATGACGGTAGGAATCGCGTCTTCATTTCTTTGTTCAATAAATTTGATAGCGACATCACCAAACAAAGCGATGGATAAGACGTCTTCATCACTCTTAGCGATATCTTTGTATTGTTTCTTTAATTCTGCAAATTCTGGTTTTAAGTCATCAGCAGGACGATAGTCGATGACTTTGTCATCACCAATAATCTTATGTCTGATTTCTTCATCAACTGG
>CACZNF010000050.1 GCA_902782395.1 uncultured Erysipelotrichaceae bacterium
ACATACATGTGTGAATACTTATACGGTGATTATGAATGGAAAGAAGGCAAAAACTGGAGTAACTCTTTGTCTGAACCATTAAGCAGCACATCAGAATTGGTGGATATTAATGGCACAGGAAATGATACTGTTGAAACCACCTTTACTTCTAGACATCGTAAAGACGTTAAATATTTCAGTGATCTTAATAGTTGCATTAATCCTCATTACGCCAATTATTTAGGCACACAGACAGTATTCCCAAGCAAAAATGTTGAGGGCGAATTCGAAGGTAATTATGCAGTTTGCAGAACTGGTAATGCCGCTGCCCATTATCTTGGTACGTTCAATATGAAGATTTACCTTGAAGGTTGGGATTTCTCTGTTGTGGATGCCCAAATCCAAAATAAATTCTATTTAGGCTTAACGTTCCAAATCAACATTGTGAGATAGGAGGCTTATGAATCAGAAAAGACTTGTTGTATCACTAATAATCGGAACCATTGCGTTATCTGTGATATCGCTTTCCGCTTCTTTAGCGTGGTATGCAAGTAGTGATCAACTCCATGTCAATTCTATTGATCTTGATCTAAGAGCGGATGAAGATGCTGGTTTATTTATCTCCACTGAAACTGATGAAAATTCTTTTAAACCTAAGCTCACTAATAACGAACTTAACAACGTTAAAGAATTTGAACCTGCTTCTAGCATGTTCCAAGATAAATGGATGTCCACTAAGAGTGATATTCCATATTTATACAACTTCAAAGAAAGATCTTTCATGGGTGAACCTGATTTTAACAAACCAAGTAGTGAAGGTTTCTTTCAACAAAGATTATATCTTTTGAATAATATCGACTATTATGTCACAATTGATACAGAACAAACCTTTGTCAAGTCTGACAAAGACGCTAATCATTTACGCGCGCAGGCTCTTGTGGGCAAAGTTGGTGAATTAACTGTTGATGAAATCGAACAAAAATTAAACAAATTAGAAAATTGCATGAGATTCTCCATCCTTGTTAATAATCCTAATTACTACCGTTACTACATCATCGATCCAAATAAGGGTCAAGATAAAGTAACTTACTATGCAGGTAGATTAGATAACGATGGTGACGAATTTTATGACACATATCAAGTCAGTGTGACTGACACACCAAAAGAGATTGTATACGGTGAAATCGAAAATAGAGACGCTATTAAGTATGACAATCCAAAGAGCGAAACACTATCTCCTCGTAAAATTGATCCAGATAAGAAAGAATTCTTCGGTAATGCTTTCACTGGTAAGAGTGATGATGGTGCATATACATATAATGAACAATTATCGCTTGACGCAGGCGTTAAATATAAACAAGAACCTTCTATCTCTTTAGAAGAAATCGCGTCAGACGATAACCCAGTCTTAATCCCATGCTATAACGGTGTTCCTACCGAAATAGTGTTATCCATCTATTTAGAAGGTTGGGATAAGGACTGCTACAATTCGACAATGGGTGCAAGCTTCAATGCACAATTAAGTTTTAAGTTATTAAGGGGGATTATCTAATATGGCATCTTATTTTGAGTATTTAAGGTACATGTTCCTAAGAGTCCTAGAGCATATTGGCACATTCTTTTATAAAGCCATTGTCTCTCCATGGACTGACTTACCAAAAAACTTTGGTATTTATAACGATTTGATGAGTAATCATTCAAGTAGTTTTGGTCCAGTTGGTTGGATCTTCTGGGTCATCTTCTTATTGTTATTCATCGGTTTAATTGCCGGCATACTTTTCTTAATCGTTATCTTCTTTAGAAAATACGTAAGATTCGTGAAGAAAGAATTAGATAAAGAAGAATTACGTAGACAAGTAGAAAGACTTAACTACGAACTCTATCAAGCTGTCCAAGAAAAAGATAAAATCCTCAATCTTAAAATCGGTTACATGGGCTTACGTAGTCCAGACCAAGCTGACTTAGATCAAGAAAGCAAAGAAGTCGTGGAAGAAGTTAGTTCCAGATTCCCAAAACTTATCCATGTTGATAACAAATATAGAGGCACTAATAACGATATTCCATTTAGACCAAACCTCACCCTTGAAGAATTATGTAATGCCTTCCGTAACTTCGCTGCTTCTCAATTAAAGCTATATTACAGAGAAGATGTCATTAAACAATTATTTGCCGGTATGGCGGCCTCTAAGTTAATCATCTTAGAAGGTATCTCTGGTACAGGTAAAACATCCTTAGCGTTCGCCCTTGGTAAATTCTTCAGATTTGACTCCGCGATTATTCCGGTTCAACCATCCTGGAAAGATAGAAGTGAACTCTTAGGTTACTACAACGAATTCACTAAGAAATTCAATGAAACTGAATTCTTAAGAGCGTTATACACAACCACATATCGTCAAGATATGGACATCATCGTCCTCGATGAAATGAACTTAGCCCGTATTGAATACTACTTCGCTGAATTCTTATCCATCATGGAAATGAGAGATCCTAATGACTGGGTGTTAGATTTAATCCCTGCCACAATGAGCAATGACCCAGTTAACTTAAAAGAAGGTAAACTCTTAATTCCACAAAACGTCATGTTCTTCGGTACCGCCAATAACGATGATAGTACATTCACTATCTCCGATAAGGTCTATGACCGTGCGGTCTCCATCTTCTTTGACGATAAAGGTCGTCCATTCGATGCACCACAACAAGAAGCGATGTCTATCCCATATAGCCAAATTAGAAAACTATATGATGAAGCTATTGCCCAATACCCAATTAGCAAAGACATGTCTCAAAAGTTCGAACAATTAGACAACTTCGTCATTAAGAAATTCAAACTCGCCTTTGGTAACCGTATTCTTAAACAGTTAGATACATTCATTCCTGTTTATGTCGGCTGTGGTGGTAAAGAAGTCGATGGTTATGACTTCATCTTCACTAACAAAGTCCTTAAGAAATTTGAATCCTTAAATATCGCCTTCTTAAAAGACGAATTAAAAGAACTCGATTCTCAATTAGACAAAATGTATGGCAAAGGCAACTTCAAGATGGCCCATGCCTATATTGAAAACTTACTCAAAAACAACTAATAACATTCATTTATGAAAAAACAAAACTCCACTAGACAAATCAATCGTTCCTATCAAAGCAAGATGAAAGCTTTGATTAAAGGAAAACATGAAGAAGAAATCTTCGATTCTTTAAAGAATGGTAAGAATTCTTATTTAAGATTGGATCGTTTAGCGAGTTCATCTTTCGATAAAAGCTGGATTGAAACAATTGAAGATGTCATCTTCGATTTAGGTGCGATTATCGCTAATCCAAGAAGTACCACTAAAGTGGAAGGTAGCATTACCCCAGTTGAATTAGCCAAAAAGATTACTAGTGAATCAGTCCAACATTTAGCGAGCCATACCCAATATATTAAAGAAGTTGATGAATATGGTAATGTCATCCCAAGTAAACTTTTAAGCATGTACGCGGATGATGATATCCATACCTATGAAAATAGATTCATCGCCACTTTTGTGAGAAGATTAATGCTCTTCATCACTAAGCGTTATGAATACATCACTAAATACGCAGAATTACGTAATGAAGAAGTCTTATTCTTTAAAAACTATTCTGTCGTCGATGGAGCAGATGTTGAAATCGAAACCAAAGTTAAAGTGTCTTATAAGAATGAAACTGAAGAAGAAGTACGTAACTCTAAGTACATCGATAGAATCATTCAAACAAGACAATATATCCTTTATTTCTATAACTCTCCATTCATGAAAGCGTTAAAGACAGAAAAGGATGTCCGTAACCCAATCATTCAAACAAATATCATTAGAAAGAATCCTAAATATCGTCACTGCTATGAAGTGTATAGATTCATCGAATCCTACGATAAGTTAGGTGTTAACTATAAGATTGATGAAAACTATTCCTTATTTAAGGATGAAGAAATTAACGAATTAAATAGAACATTATTCGCTAACTACATCACCCTTAAAGGTAATTCTGAATCTAAATCAAGTAAGAAGAACACTAAGGTCTATAAACCAAAGATCCTTACATCCTTGGATGATGAATCATTTATCTATGGTCCATTATTTGAAGGACCAATTGAATTTGTCCGTACTGATGAAGGCTATCAAAAATACTTAGATAGCAAAGTCAGAAAAGACTTACCACTTCACCCAACAAAGAAAGAAAAAGAATACTATTCATTAGAATATGAAAAGAAGTCTGAAAATAAAGAAGACTTAAAACAAAAGAACGATTTAATTAAACGTACTGAAAAACAAGTTAATCAATTCGAAAAGAAAGTTAAGAACATTCTCGCTAAACGTGAAGAAGCGAGACTCAAACTTCTCGAACTTGAAGCGGAAACAATTAGACAAGAAGAGCAAGATCTCCTTGAAGCCGCGAGACGTGAAATCATTGATGCTTCTAAAGAAGATAAGGAACAAGCTCTTCCAAAAGAAGAACCTAAACAAGAAGCTCCAAAACAAGAAGAACCAGTTAAGGAAAAGATTGTTTACGTTCCTACCGTTAGTTTTGAAGATGTCGCTAAAGAGATTTGGCCACAACTCTATAAACCAGTAAAACAAGTTAAAAAGGCTAAACAAGAACAACCACAACCAGTGGAGGTCGAAGTCATTCCTCAAGTTGAAACTCCTGTTGAAGAGCCGCAACCAGTTGTCGAAGCGGAAGAAGCACCAAAAGCGGAACAAAAAAAAAAGTCTATGTCCCAACCGTGACATTTGATGAAGCTGCTGATGAGATTTGGCAACAACTTAATAATCCAAATCCAATCGTTAAAGAAGAAGTTCCAGTGGAACAAGTTATAGAACAACCTAAGGCTGTTAAGAAAGCTCCTACTAAGAAAGCCGCTAAAGCGGAACCAGTTGAAACTCCTGAAATAGAAGAAGCTAAACCAGCACCTAAGGTTTACGTTCCAACTGTATCATTTAATGAAGCCGCTGATGAAATCTGGCCACAGCTTAATAATCCACAACCAATCGTGGTTGAAAAGCCAGTGGAAGAAGCTCCAGCTGTCGTAGAACAAGCCAAAGAAGAAAAACCTGCTGAGGTGAAAGAACCAACACGTATGGTTAAGCTTCCAAAAGGCGCCGTCTTAGTGCCTATCCCAGAAGGTAGAAAGATTAAGAAACGCTTTATCCGCGCGGATGGTACTGAAGCAATCATTTGGGTTAAAGAAAAGAAAGCTCCTTCTAACCCAGAACCTATAAAAGAAGCTCCTAAAAAAGAAGAGCCTAAAGCTCCAGAAGTGAAAAAGGAAGAACCTAAAAAGGTTCCTGAAGCTAAACCAGAGGTAAAACCTCAACCAAAACCTCTTCCAAAGAAAGAGGAGAAAAAGGAAAATAAACCACAACAAAAAACTATTAAAGGCAAAAATAGCCGTAAGAAATTTAGAAAGTAATTTATGAGCGAACAAAAAAAGGAAAAACGTGTCAAAAGACCAAAAAGTAAGGCCAGAAAGATTGTTGAATGGATCCTTACTGGTATTTTCCTTGCGCTTTTTGCCTTCGTTATGGCGGGTCAAATTGATGGCATGGTCCATAAGAAAGATCACTATAACCAACAAATTAGATTTGGTTATGGTACCTTCATGGTTAAAACAGACTCCATGAAACCTTTATATGGCATTAATACCGCTTTAATTACTTATTTAGAAGATCCAGAAAAGATTTATGAACGTTTCCAAAAAGGTGAAACCGTGGATATCACATTCGTACACTGGACAGTCCCTACTAACGAATATACCGTTCCTTATGATAATCCAGAATTAACAGTGAGAACTAACGCTAGTTCGGATAAGACAGTGGATGGCATCCCTATGACCCATAGAGTGAGAGAAATCCACGTTAATACTAATGTGAAAAAAGGTAATGGTCGTTATACATTTATCACCGCTGGTATTAATACCAGAAGTGAATGGATGGGTTGGAAACAAGGTGACCCAGATATGGTCATTAACCAATATCAAGCTATTACAGAAAAAGAACTCCTCGGTAGAGTGGTGGTCAATTCTCCATTCTTAGGAGCCATCTTCTCATTCGTGAGTTCAGTACTAGGCTTATTAGTATTGCTTCTCATTCCAGCGTTCTATCTCGTTATTACTTCCGTTATTGATATCTTTAAGGCCTATAAGGATCCAGAAGAGGTCAAAGAAGGTGGCCCTTCGGGAGATACACCTAAAGGTGAAGTTGCGCTTTCAGACGCTGATAAAAAGAGACTTAAAGAACAACTACTAGAAGAAATGTTAAATAAGAAGAAAGGAGCAGCAAACAATGAAAAAGAAGAATAACAAAGGCATGCTAATCCTCGTTGTCATAATGGCGGTAGTAATCACCTTTATGCTCGTCTTTTTAGGTTTCGCCTTAATCGGTGGTATTTTTGGCGATGACAAAGTTCTTCCTAATATCCTTAATGGTGTTACATTCGTTTTAGTTGCTATCTTCTTCATCGTGTTCTCCTTCTTTATTAATACGCGTTTTACTTTGGTTTCCATTGAAAACGATAACGAATATAACTTAGGTGAAAGAAGCACATTTAATAACTTATTCGCTTTCCAAAGAAATGTCCAAATGCGTTTCTCTCTTAATAAGAGATTTTCAAAAAACAAACAGCATATTGTCGCTTTTACATTCTCTTCATCTTCTGTTACTCAAAACGTTAATAGAAATAAAGAAATTTACTCTTTAAATAGTCACATCGCTAACTTCTTAGAAGAAATACCTTTAAAACTAGGCTTAAAGAAGAATAACTTTGTCTTCGCTTTCTCTCGTGGTTCTTTCTTAATCTATATGGTTAAGCAAAACGAACAAGTGATTCAAACCATTTGCGATATGTTAATTAAAGATATTTATGAATTTGGTGAGGCTAACTGTCCACATACCTGGGTCCAACCATTCTTTGGTGTCACTGTTGTGAACAATGATGAATCGTTAACTCACCAAATTGAAAACGCTTTATTAGCGAGAGACTATTCCGAAAAGAACTTTGAAACAATTACCTATTATCAACCAACCTTCCGTAAGAGTGTCTCTGCTAGTGAAGTTGATGAATTATACGAAGCTTTAGAAAAGAAAGAATTTGTTGTTTATTATCAACCTAAGTTTGACTTAAATAACAAGCAGTTCATTTCTAGTGAAGCTTTAATTAGATGGAATAGTAAGAAGTATGGTCTTTTAGCGCCGACTAAGTTCTTAGCGAAAGCCGAATCGATTGGTTTAATCCACGATATCGATATCTACGTTTTAAGACAAGTTTGTGAAGACCTTAACGATTTAATCAGAAGAGGTAGAAGAACTCTTCCAGTGTCCGTTAACTTCTCATTATTCGAATTCTATAGCTCTAACTTCTTAGATAAGATCTTAGGCATCTTAGAGGAATTTAAAGTTCCACCTCATTTAATTGAAATCGAAATTACTGAAGCCACATCCCAAGCTAACCAATTCTTATCCATTTCTATTATTAAGAAACTTAAAGAACATGGTATCCGTGTTTTAATGGATGACTTTGGTATTGGTTATTCTAACGTTGGTAACTTAAGAAAGATTCCATTTGACGTTGTTAAGATTGATAAGACATTTATTGATGGTATCGTTACCGACACTAAAGCCAGAGAAATCGTTAAGTTCTTAATCGGTTTATGTAAGATTAACGGCATGGAAGTCGTTGCCGAAGGTGTTGATAACAAAGAACAAGTGGAAATCTTAAGAAAAATCAAATGTGATACCATTCAAGGCTTCTATTATTCACAAGCCATCGATAAGAAAGCTTTTGAAAAGTTCTTAGATGATAACCCATTCGAAAAAGGAGGCAAATAACATATGATCATGATCGTCGGTTCTCAACATGATGATATCCTTTATTTCGAAAGTGTCATCACTAATAAGAGAGAAGAAACAGTTTTAGGTAAATTCAAAGTGACGATTGGCACAATCTTTAACCAAGCCGTCCTTTTAGTGGACCAAATGAAAACTAACTACTTAAGTAGTGCTTTAACTTTATATTTAATCGAGAAATACTTTGTCATTCTCGTTATTAATGTCGGTAGATGTATTGCCTACACAAAAGACATCAAACCATTAGAAATTGCTATTTCTAAGCAAACAATTCTTGGGGACGTTGACCAAGTTAACGAAGATAACGTTAAATACGGACAAATCCCTGGCTTTGAACAAATCTTCGAAAGTGAAGATGATGTCATTGGCTATATCGCTACAGCGTTTGAAAAAAGAACATATAGTGTTTATAAAAACTGTAACTATGTATCCACATCAGTGGATATCCATGATAAAAACCAAGTCAAGAACATGGTGGAATTCGGTCGTGTCTTTGGCTTTGATAACCACGTTGTCTTTGATAATAACACCGGTGGTGTAGCTTTAGGCTGCAACTTATCTAAAGTCCCATTCGTGTCTGTGAAAGTCGTGGAACGCTATTTAGATGGTGAGAAGAATATTAACACCTATCTAAAAGCAATGAAGGAATATGTTAATGTCGGTAAGGCAATTGTTACCTGTATTGGTGATATTGGCCGTAACGAGATTATCTAGAAGGGAGTTAGTATGGCTAATAATAAAAGAGTTCGTTCAATTAAACACTTCTTCCGTTTCTTTACTGTTTTCCCAATTGTCTATTTCTTCGTTTTAGTCGTCTCCATGACCGTTCTTTCCTATGCTTTTGCTAGGACAAGTAATTATTCTTTATTAATCACTATTATCGCTACTGGTGTGGTCTTAGTGGGTCTTTATATTTGGTTCTTAATTTATATCACCTCTCGCTTAAATATCGTCTTTATTGATGGTTTATATAACACCACAGTGCAAAACTTTGAAACCATTAGCAGAAATCAAAATAGATTCTTTGAATATCCAAATAAAGGCTATGCTGAAATTGCCGCGTTAAATGACCGCGTTGATAATCTTAAAAGAGAACTCGTGGGCGCAACTTTAATCCCAACAACCGTTGGCTTTGAGGATATTGATTTAGAATACTGGGACAAAGAAAGACATTTAGTGAAACATGAAAGTTTCTTAAAAGAATTACCAAATATTATCTTTAAGTCTCAAAACTATCGTAATACTTTAATTGAAGTCTATTATGACTTATCAGAAGAAGACTTAACTGCGAAGGATGTCGATTATATCGTGGGAGTCTTACTCCGTAATTTCCGTAACTATTCAAACTACTTATTTATTCTTCCAGAAGATCGTAGAAGTATTTGGTTATATTTACCACGTGTCGACTCTTTAAGCAAAATTAAAGAACAAATCGAAATCTGCATTAAAGAATGTAGTATCTCTAGACGTCTCGCAGATGGTATTACTCCTTTAACCGCACACTTCAGTGTGGTTTGTTACCCATATAGTGATGTCCATGAACTCGTTTCTGACCTAAGATACGCTAGACGTCAAAACTTAGATATCTTTTTCTATTTACCAAATAGATTAGCCTCCGTTAAAAATAACGCTATTTCTAGAAATTCACAAAACCTTAACCAAATGACTAAAATGCTCATGCCATTATTAAATATGGATATGGGTTTACAGTTCGCCAAAGAAAACGCTAAAACGATTGAATCAGTCTTAAAGACTGTTTCCACATATTTCGCTATTGATTACTCTGGCATTATCGGTTATGACGATAGCAAAAACCGTTACCAGGTCGTATATCGAGCGAATGAAGGCAATGATACATTAATCGATATCAAAGGTTTCGTCGAAAGAGAATTCGTTCAAACAATGGACAAAATCAGAGACGAAGATAATTCCCATTACTTCTCCAGTAGAAACCACGCTAACAGTGCTTTAGGCAGGCATTTAGACCGCATTGGTGTGGAAAGTGGCTTCTATTACATG
>CACZNF010000051.1 GCA_902782395.1 uncultured Erysipelotrichaceae bacterium
CTCTTTGATGTCATGTGCAATAGCGTAAGCTTCCCAAAGAGCGGCACTCTTTTCAGGGAAAGCATCATTATCTTTACCGCTTATAGAAGTGATACGAGAAACGCCAAAGTCATCATACTTATAATTGCTATATAAGCCTACTTCATCATCGTATTCTAAACTTTCATTACCAAAGGCATAATCAATACCACCATGGGCTAAAGTCATATAGAAATTGAAGACGTGATTGATTTCATGAAGCAAAGCTTTGCCTGAACGGTAGTTCTTATGCATAGTAATGACTCTATGCCCTTCACCACTTCTATAGTCTTCTTGTCTTTTAACAAATAATTCGACTTTGGAATTTCTAAAGCCATAAATGGCTTGTTTAGCGTCACCAACGCAGAAGAGATGGGCTCTTGAGCCATCTTCTTTTTCTTTCAAAAGACTATTAATAATATCTTCTTGGAAATCATTAGTGTCTTGATATTCATCCACCATGATGAACTTGAATTGGTTGCGAACACTCTTTGCAGCGGCTTCATATTTAGGATTAGTTAAAAGAGAAACTGCTTTTAAAAGGATGTCGTTAAATTCAAATGAGTTGGTGACACGTTTATAATCACTAATGCCTTTATCTAATTCCTTAATGATTTCTAGCATTAAAGCGATATCATCTTGGAAGTATTTGAGCTTATCAATTTCTTTATCAAAGCTATCAATTAAGAGAAGAGAATCTAATCTCTTATCATCACCTTTAAATAGGCTTCTAAAGATTTTATTAACTTCGATATCTTTATCGCTTTCAAAGTCTTTCCCTTTCATTCTTGAAGGAAGAAGTGTTTCATCACTAGCGAGTTCTTTGATCTTCTTTAAGAAATCATTAGGTTCACTTCTTAAAGCATCTTTTAATCTTTGATAGGTTTTTTGGTTATAAGGATCATTAGCGAAACTACATAAGTTTTCGTCAATTTCAAAAGCGTCTTTATTGCTAAACAACTGTGCGATTAAAGCGGGGTTATCTCCAAATATGACGTCGTAATTCTTTTCAATAAACCAAGCTTCCTTGATTGTATCGATGATTGTGCGTTTATTCGCGGCCACTAGTTCATTAATAACTCTTTTAAAGTAAGCTTCACTAAGATACTTTTCATCATAGTGGTTAATGATTTGTTCTTTCTTCTCTAAAGAGAGTTTATCTAGTTGTTTGTATAAATCTAAAATGACTGTCTTAGTGTTTTCATCACCAGACATATTAAATTTGCAAAGCGTTTTGATTAATCTTTGACGTTTATTTTCATCAACATAGTAACCATGTAATATCTCATCTAATAAAACATTCTTTTTCGCTGTTATAACATCAGGGTTAGCTAAGTTGATATTGGAAGAGATACCTAAAACATCAGCGTATGAGGCCACTAAGTATCTGGCGAATGAGTCAAATGTTTGAATGTGCGCGCAAGCGACTTGTTCAGCGATATCGTCTTGATGATTATCTTTAAATACTTTGATAATTCTATTACGCATTTCATGAGCGGCGTTATCAGTGAAAGTAAGCACTAATAATTCGCTTGGTTTAACTTCACCATTAGCGATGATTCTATACACTTTTTCTGCGAGTGTTTTGGTTTTACCAGAACCCGCACCAGCGGCCACTAAAACATCTTCCGTAATAGGAGCGGTAATCGCAGATAATTGATCTTTATTAAAACCCATATCTACTTTTCTCCTTTCTGGAATCGTTTCCAAATCTTCTTACGGTAATCCACCGCATCTGATTTATCGTGATAGCATACTGCTTTATAAGGGCAATATGTACACACTAGTTTTTTATCATTAAATTCACTTGGGGATAATGAAGTTGGGGCAATTGGAAAATCCGCCTCGCATATGCGATGAATTGTTTCAATTGCCGCCTCTTTAGCATCTTCCACTAAATCGTTTAAATTGTATTTATCAATAAGAACTTTCTTATTATCAATGATTTGCTCATCACCTTCAGGATCATTAAATTGATTCTTAACTTGCAGTAAATTAGTGCCCTTGGTCACTACTTTGCCTGTTTTAGTGTTGAACGCTGATGGGTCAACAGAGATGATATAGTTTGTGTCTTGATTATTAATACCGGATAAACGGAAAGAACTAATCAGATTCTTTTCCATTAAACGTGGAGTGTTATTATCTTTGAAACCAGATTTAATGCTATTGAAATAAAGGTGTTGGATATAAAAGCCCCCAAAGACACCGCCTTTCGTATAGAAGTCTGGTTGGATGTTCTCTTCAATTGCATAGTAATAAAGAGGTAATTGAATAGATTTACCAAGGAATACTTCTAATGGTTTAAATGATTCACTACCGGACTTATAGTCCACGATTGAGTAATACTTTTTATCATTAAGTTCAGTAACCACGATTTTATCAATACGACCACTGAAGTTATATGTTTCACCTTGATTATCTTCTAATTTGAATTTAATGCTTAATTCATAATCATCTTCCACTGGTTTAGCAAAAGAAATATCGTCACTGACCTTACGATAAGTCTTAATAAGTTTTCTTAACCAATGCTTAATGATTTCTAAAGACGCTAGTTCTTCTGGGGTTGGTTCTATTTCATTTTTCTCAAATTCTTTTAAGAATGTTTCTTCCCCTTCTTTAAAAGCTTCTTCTAAATTAAAGTCAGAATGATTAAACCTCTCAAACACTTTATGGATGAAGGTACCATTAAATCTTCTTGAATAATCATCTCTTTTAATAGGAATAAGAATATTTAAGTAATATTTAAAAGGACAGTTGATATATGTTTCTAAATTGGTGATATACCAAGTATCTTTTTTAAAGTCATTACCACATTCAATTGGTGTGTATCTTTGATCGTATGTACGATAGAAGTATTCACTTACCCTAGCGTTTTCTTTATCTAATATCATTGAGCGACGAATATCAGATGCATCGCTTGTAAATGTTGGAAAGAAGAGAGTGTCATCTTCCATTTTGATATTATCTTTCCAACCGAGTTCGTCCACTAATGGTGAATCATAGATCAGTTCATTTAAGTGTTTTTTAACACGGGAAAGAATAGCGACATTATTGTGTCTTAAGAAGTTAATCTTGTTTCTTCTTTCCACTGCGGTCTTTTGATAAGAAGTGTTATAACCAATTTCTTTTAAGATGGTATCTGGTAAGACATTATCATCTTGATAAATCTTATAGAACTTATCGGAATTGAAATTAGTGACGTAAGTAAAGTATTCAGGATTAAAAGTGAATTTATTAGAAATCACAATGCCCTTGTTGCCCACTGGGATACGAGTGTTTTTAGAAGCCACTATTTCTAACAAATTAGCGTACCCTATTTCAAAACTATCAAGATGACTTAAATCATAATAATCAATTAAATCTTTAAGCGCTTTAACGTCTTGATCTTCTAGTTCTTCTTGATTAAAAGCAAACTCTTTGGAGTTATATATTTCATTAATTTTAGCTTTGACCTTTTTAACGGATAATAACGGTCTTTCTTCGATATAGCAGACTGGTAAATCAAATAGATCACTCATGATTTTGACATAGAAGATATCTTCATTACCATTGATGATAATTCTGTGCTTTTGATTAACGTTTTCTTTAACCTTGTCTCTAATCCAAGAGAAGATATAAAGGAACTGCGACATCTTGTTTTCAAAATAGATGATATTAGGGCTGATATAAGCATTATTCTTAACAAGCTCTAAATCCTCTAATCTTAATTGTTCATATGCTAGACCGTTTCTATTCATGAACTCTTGAATAGCCACGTCATATTTCATTTCAAATAAGAAGATATGGCTATCTTTTAATTCATATAGGCCATACTCATCCTTAACTAAGTAGCCATTGTCATTTAAATCATTGAATAATTCTTGAAGGCATTTGTTTTTAGAAACATCCGCGGTTAAAAGAATATCTAAATATTTTTTAGCTTTCTTATAACCAATGCCCTTTTTAAGTAAGAAAGGAATTGGATCTTTAGCGAAAGAATAAGAGACCTTATTAATTAATTCATGACGGGAAATAATCTTAATATCTAATTCAGGATATTTATTTTTAAAGAGGAAAAGCGCGGATTGATAATCAAAATCCGCGACAATAATGTTTTTATCTTTAGAAAATATCTCGCGCATATATTAATTATAAAATACTTTTCTTAATTTTAAAAAAATTATTAAAAGTTTTTAACTTATTGAAAATAAATAATTTAAGACCGCATCAAAACAATATTTGCTTTTCAAATAGTTTCTCTTTAAGATAGGCGGTTTATTGAATATAATATATTCATTGCGAGGTAACTCTTATGTCAAAAGCAGATGAAATTTTTGTTAGCAACATGAAAGACATTCTTGAGAATGGCTTTTGGGACACTGATTTAAAAGTCAGACCACATTGGGAAGACGGCACTCCAGCGCACACAGTGAAAAAATTCTGTATCGTTAACCGTTATAATCTTCAAGAAGAATTACCAATCTTAACAATTAGAAGAACCGCTTTTAAGAGTTGCTTAGATGAATTACTTTGGATTTGGCAAAAGAAATCCAACAACATTCATGATTTAGGTTCTCATATTTGGGATTCCTGGGCTGATGAAAAAGGTTCCATTGGTAAAGCTTATGGCTACCAATTAGCGAAGAAATCCATTTACCCAGAAGGCGAATTCGATCAAGTCGATAGAGTTTTATATGACTTAAAACATAATCCTCAATCTAGAAGAATTATGACTAACATCTATAACTTTGAAGATTTACACGAAATGAATCTTTATCCATGCGCTTATTCCATGACATTCAATGTCAGTGGCGATACATTAAACGGTATCTTAAATCAAAGAAGTAACGATATGTTAACAGCGAATAACTGGAACGTTTTACAATACGCTTTGCTTCTTATGATGTTCGCGCAAGTCTCTGGCTTAAAAGCGGGTGAGCTTGTTCACGTTATCGCTGATGCGCATATCTACGATAGACACGTTGATATTGTCAAAGAAGTCATCGCTAAACCTCAACACAAGGCACCTAAATTAAAAATGAATCCAAATGTTAAAAACTTCTATGATTTCAAAGTGGAAGATTTTGAACTTATTGATTACGAATACGAACCTTTAGATAAGAAAATTCCAGTGGCTATTTAATTTATGATTATTTCCATTCTTAACTGCGATAAAAAATTTGGTATTGGTAAAAGAAACGGTTTATTGTTCTCTTTACCTTTATCTTTCCCAAATAGCCAACCATTAAAAAATAGAACTCATATTGTCTTATCTCAAGACCCCACTCATAACTATGAAGGAGTTATCAATGTTCACACATTTGAAGACTTCTTAAGAAAGATGAAAGAATACGAAACAAGCGACACGGTATTCGTTATCGGTGGCGCTTCTATCTATAGACAAACTCTTCCTTACGTTGATGAAGTTTATTTAACTAAGGTCAACGCTGATGGAGGGGCAGAAGTCTTCTTCGTTAATTTAGATGAAAATCCAGACTTCGAATGTATCGATGAAGGTACACCGATTATGGATGGAGATTTAGAAATCAGATTTACAACATATAAAAACAAGAACAAGAAAGAAATTATCTAGTATGAAAAACAACATCTATCCAAAAAACTATCATAGTGTTCTTAACTTAGTGGACACACAAATTGCGATTAAGTTAATTAAGGACACTTTTGAAAGAGAACTCGCTAAAGATTTACAGTTAATCCGTGTTAGTGCCCCCTTATTCGTGGAACCAAATACCGGTTTAAACGATAATTTAAATGGTTATGAACAACCAGTAGGTTTCGTTGTAAACGAAAACGGACAAGATTTAGAAATCGTTCAATCCTTAGCGAAATGGAAAAGATATGCGTTAAATAAATATGATATCGATGGTCTATATACCGATATGAAT
>CACZNF010000052.1 GCA_902782395.1 uncultured Erysipelotrichaceae bacterium
CCATTTCGTTAATATCATCATGGCCATATGATTTAGTTAAATATAAACCAAGTTTAGCGCATGCTGGACCGATAATTTCAAAGATGATGGATGAGGCAAGAATGACTGTCATCACTAAAGTGGCCTCTTCTTCCATGCCATTAGATATCAATGCTCTAGCGCCTAATGTTGCTAAAGCAATTGCCACACTCGCTTGAGGAATTAATCCTAAGCCTAAATAGTTTCTTGTATCTTTTGGTTCTCTTGTGGCTAATGCCCCTAGGAAAGAACCACCAAATTTACCAATAAAGCGGGCCACTAAGAAGCCTAAAACAACGACGATTAGTGGCACTGCGGTTAACTCGCTAGATTTACCAAAGTTAGAGAAATCTAGGTTCATACCGCCTCTCACGAAGAAGACCAACATAATTGGTGGGATGAAATAATTAACTTGAGCAAAGATCTTTTCTTCGCCTTTGGACATATTGGTATAAACTAAACCAATAGCGACGCCTCCTAATAAAGGAGATTGACCGAATAAGGAACAAACACCACAGAAGAGCAATAATACCGCGATAACGATAATTAAACGGTTGTCCGTGGTTCTTTTTGATGAAATCAAGAATCTTAAAGCAAAGCCAAAGGCCACACCGATGACTAAGCAGATTAACATTTTAGCAATTGGCCACGCCACTTCCGCGAATGATAAAGTCGCACCATCGCTTAAACCAACACAGATAGATAAAGAAATTGTAAATAAAAGTAATGAAACGATACTATCAACAACAATGACTTGTAAAAGCGTGTTAACGTAATGACCTTTAGACTTAGTTTGTTTAATGGTCATAATCGTACTTGTTGGTGCAGTTGCACTACTTAAAGCGGACAAAAGAAGCGAGAGGGGTACTGGTAAACGGAAGAGGAAGGCACAAAGAACGAACACTAAAGCAAATGAGGCAATAGCTTCAATAATGGTAATAATCAGTACCTTACCAATACTTTTTTTAATCTCTTTAAATTTAAAGAATTCACCAGCGGTAAAAGCGATAAAGACTAAAGCAATATCACTAATGAAGTCTGTTCTACTAATAAATTCCTGAGGAATTAGATTTATGACACTTGGACCGATAAGAATACCAGTCACAATATAAGCGGTTGCGTTTGGAAGTCTTAATAATTTTGTGAGTCTTGTCATTAAAAAGCCACAGATTAAAATCACGCCTAACGCGATAATAATACTGCTCGCAGTTCTAACACCATCACCAGTAATATTTAGCGCATCAAGTAATTTTTCAATTAAGGATGGGTTAGCGTCGCTTAAAATTGGCAATTTACATGACTCCTTTTTCTATTAAGATTTTTCGGATTTCGTCAGACTTGGCAAAATCTTTATTCTCTTTGCTCTCAAGATATTGTTTATACAATTGGGAGATATCATTATCAAACTTTGTGAACTTAATGTCTAGTCCTAAAACGTAGAACATGTCTGTTAAGGTCTTAAATTGGTCATTTAAAACATTCAAATCAGCGTCCTTATTTCTAATTGCTTGATTGATATCTTTTAAAACGTTATAGAGTTCCGCTAATGCGTTAGCGGTATTTAAGTCATCGGCTAAAGCTTCGATGAACTTCGCGATATAAGCTGGTTTACCAGCATCTAAATCAACACCATTACTTTGTAATTTCAAAGCGGCTTGTTTATATGCCATTTGCATACGGGAAACGACTTGTTGGGCTTCTTTCACTGTTTCTTCAGTGAAATTCACAGCTTGACGGTAATGAGCGTTTAAAATGACTAAACGAGTGACCACACCACCGTACTTAGCAATCATATCTTTAGCTAAGACGATATTGCCTAAAGATTTAGACATCTTTTCATTACCAAAGTTAATGAAGGCATTATGCATCCAGAAGTTAGCGATCTTATGATGATGGGTCGCTTCTGTTTGTGCGATTTCGTTTTCATGGTGTGGGAATTTTAAATCATAACCACCACCGTGGATATCGATGAAATGTTGAGGGAAGATAGAATCGATCATAACGCAGCATTCAGTGTGCCAGCCTGGTCTACCTTTACCCCATGGAGAATCCCATCTAATACCTTCTTCAGTTTTCTTCCATAAAGCGAAGTCTAATGGAGATTCCTTTTGGGAGTTTTCTTCAATACGCGCACCTACGCGTAAATCTTCTACATTTATGCCGCTTAAAGCGCCATAATCTTTAATGTTTTCCACTCTGAAGTAGACGTCTCCATCCACCACATAAGCGGCACCGATTTTTACAAGGTTATCGACATAAGCAATAATCTTGTCCATATATTCGGTAACTCTTGGAGTGATATTTGGTACTTGTGAACCAATACCTCTCACAGTCTTTTCAAATTCGGAGATATAGAAATCTGTTAATTCCTTTTCTGATTTACCTTCTTGCTTCGCTGCTTTAATGATTTTGTCATCAACATCGGTATAGTTACTGACATAAGTGACATCATAGCCAACATAAGTTAAAAAGCGTCTTAAAGTATCAAACACCACGACTGGTCGCATATTACCAATGTGTGGATAGTTATAAACTGTCGGACCACAGACATACATACTGACCTTTTTATCTTGGACAGTTTTGAAGTCTTGTAGTGAATTAGAAAGGGAATTGTAAAATTTGATGTTCATAATTTGTCTCCTTTAAAGACAATAAGGGGGCGGAATTAAACCCGCCCCCAAATAATTTAATTATTTCTTTTCTGGAAATCTCACTCTATTTGCATCGTAGGATGTGTGGAGTAATTCTTCGGCGAGTTCGCTGCCTGGTTTGCCTAAGAAATCCTTATAGAGTTTTTGGATATCTGTGTTGTTGTGAGATTGACGAATGACTAAGCGTTCATCTTCACTGTACAACACGCTGGCACGTTTGGCGCGATATGTTTCAAGGATGTCATCATCTTCGTTTGGTAAGAAGATTGGTTTAACGAATGGTTGACCACCACCGTTGATACATCCACCTGGACAACACATGACTTCGATGAAAGCGTAAGGAGATGTACCATCTTTGATTTGGTCTAATAACTTCTTAGCATTAGCCATACCAGAGGTGACGGCAACTTTAACTTCAGTACCGTTGATGTTTAAAGCGGCTTCTTTAACGCCTTCTAAACCACGGACTTGGGTGAAGTTGATTTCTTGATATTCCTTACCTGTTAACCAGAAGTAAGCTGTTCTTAAAGCGGCTTCCATAACACCACCGGTGACACCGAAGATGACACCAGCACCACTATATTCGCCTAATAAGTCATTGTCGAATTCTTCATCTGGTAACTTGTTCCAGACAATACCAGCACGTTTGATCATCTTTGCTAATTCACGAGTTGTGATAACAGCATCGACATCGTTTGGCATTTCTTTTCTGGCTCTTTCATATTTCTTTGCGGTACATGGCATGACGCTAACGACGAAGATATCTTCAGCGTTTAATTCATGTTGTTTAGCAAAGTAGGATTTGATGATTGCACCCATCATCATGTGTGGGGACTTACATGTAGAAACATTTGGGATGACTTCTGGATAGAAGTATTCCATGTAGTTAATCCAACCTGGGGAACAGGATGTGATTTGTGGAAGTGGCGCAGTCTTCTTAGTAATTCTTTCTAAGAGTTCGTGAGCTTCTTCCATAATTGTTAAGTCAGCGGCAAAGTTGGTGTCGAAGACACGATAGAAGCCTAATCTACGTAAGGCAGCGACCATTTTGCCTGTGCCTGTTGTACCGATTGGTTCACCGAATTCTTCAGCAATAGCGGCTCTCACAGCTGGAGCTGTTTGAACGATAACTTTCTTACCTGCTTTGAAAGCAGCGTCGACTTTAGCGATTTCTTCGTTTTCGTATAACGCACCTGTTGGACAGACGTTCACGCATTGGCCACATTGTAAGCATGGGCTTTCAGCGAAGCTTCTGTTTTGAGCTGGAGCAACGATAGCGTTGAAACCACGGTTTTCAAAACCGAGAATGGAAATGCCATGGGCTTCTTTACATCTTTCGATACAGCGGCCACATAAGATACATTTCGCAGTATTTCTAATAATACCAGGAGCAACTTCATCAACTGTCGCTGGTGTTTGTTGACCCATGTATTTCATATCACGAGCACCGACGATGTTCGCGACTTCTAATAATTCACACTTGCCTTGTTTTGGGCATTGTAAACAGTTCTTTTGGTGGTTGGAAAGGATTAATTCCACGGAGGCACGTCTGGCTTCGACGGCTTTTTGGGAATTGGTAATGATTTCCATACCTTCGTTAACTGGATAGACGCAAGAGGCAACTAAGCCACGAGCGCCGACGACTTCAACTAAGCAAACACGGCAGGAGGCTAAAGAGCATTTGCCATGGTTGAAGGCACAGAGGGAAGGAACGACGTAACCACATTTTCTTGCAGCTTCTAAAACTGTAAGACCGGATTCAACTTGGTAAGGTTGACCATTAATTTTGATATTAACTAATGCCATGGTTATTTCCTCCTATCTCTTGGTGATTGCACCAATACGGCAACCACTTAAACATGAACCACACTTGACACATTTCTTTGGATCAATGACGTGGGCAAATTTACCTGGGTTAACATTACCATTTGGTAAGTGAGCAGGTTCTGTACCAGGAGCGATAGCGCCAACTGGGCAGTTTCTCATACAGAGACCACAACCGATACATTTGTTTGGAAGAATGAAGTATTCCATCATGTTCTTACAAACGTGAGCTGGACACTTGTGATCAACAACGTGAGCTTCGTATTCTTCTGGGAAAGCTTTAATTGTGGAGAGAATTGGGTTTGTGGCGGTTTGACCTAACGCACATAAGGAGTTATTTCTAATAACGTTACTTAATTCCTTAAGGTCTTCTAAGTCTTTTGGTTCACCTTTACCATCACAAATCTTGGTTAAGATGTCTAAACATCTCTTTGTACCGATACGACATGGAGAACATTTACCACATGATTCGTCGCAGATAAATGTCATATAGAATTTAGCGACGTCGACCATACAGTTGTCTTCGTCCATGACGATGGCACCACCGGAACCCATCATACTACCAGCAGCGACTAAGCTACCGAAGTCGATTGGTGTATCTAAGTCTTTTTCGGTTAAGCAACCACCGGAAGGACCACCAGTTTGAATGGCTTTGAATTTCTTTCCGCCTGGGATACCACCACCGATATCATAGGACCTTTGTACCTTTGGTGTCATCTGTACCAATAGCGGCGAATTTTTCCCAACCTTCTCTTAAGATGTAAGGAACACAGGCTAAGGTTTCGACGTTGTTAACGACGGATGGGCAACCCCATAAACCTTTAACTGCTGGGAATGGAGGACGAGGACGTGGCATACCACGTTTACCTTCGATAGAGTTGATTAAGGCTGTTTCTTCACCACAGACGAAGGCACCAGCACCTAATCTAATATGACAACGGAATGAGAAGTCTGTACCTAAGATGTGATCACCTAAGATACCAATTTCTTCTAATTCTTTAATAGCTTTCGCTAAACGTTTAACAGCGATTGGGTATTCCGCACGGACATAGAAGTAACCGTTTTGAGCGCCGATAGCGTAACCAGCGATCATCATACCTTCAATAACTGCACATGGGTTACCTTCAATAATGGAACGGTCCATGAAGGCACCTGGGTCACCTTCGTCACCATTACAGATCATGTATTTTGGACCATCTGTTTTTGGAACGAATGACCATTTACGGCCAGTTGGGAAGCCTGCACCACCACGACCACGTAAGCCGGATTTTAAGACTTCGTCAATGACTTCTTCACGGGACATATGTAAGGCTCTATTTAAACCTTGGAATGCACCGTTACCAATGGCTTCATCAACATCTTCTGGGTTGATTTCACCATTACCGTGTAAAGCGATATCTCTTCTTTGTAATTTGTAGAAGTTGATTTCGTGTTGTTTTTGAACGTGTTCTTTTGTTTGTGGATCAACGAAGAGTAAACGGGTGACGACTTCGTTGTTCTTAATGTCTTTTTCGAATAATTCTTCAACGTCGCTTGGTTTAACTTTAACGTAGAGAGTTTCTTCTGGGAAAACTTTCACGAAAGGACCTTGGGAACAGAAGCCGAAGCAACCGACGATGTTGGCGGTAACTTTATCTTCTAAACCGTTAGCTTTAATTAATTCGTTGAACTTATCGATAATTTCTTGTGAATTTGCGGATAAGCAGCCTGTACCACCACAGACGACGATGGCCTTATGGCCTGGTTCACAGTGGAACTTCTTTTGTAAGCAAGCACCACATTTTTCAAATCTCGCTTGGAGTTCTTTTTCAGTTTTGATTTGTTCCATACTTAGTTAGCCTCCTTTGCGCGATATTCTTCGATAATGTTTTTAACGTTATCCACTTTAACTTGTGGGTAAACTTTACCATTGATGCTCACTGCTGGAGCAACAGCACATGCACCGATACAACGGAGCAAGTCTAATGTGAATAAACCGTCTGGTGTTGTTTCACCTGGTTTAATACCTAATAATTCGCCAAATTTGTCACATACCAATTGACTGCCTTTGACGTAGCAAGCAGTACCTAAACAGACACCAATGACATATTTGCCCTTTGGGACCATTGAGAAGAACGAATAGAAAGTCACAACACCATAGATGTCACTGACTGGTACACCAGTTAATTCAGAGACAAGTTCTTGGACTTCGAGAGGAATATAGCCGTATTCCTTTTGAATGTCTTCAAGAATCATCATGGTTGGAGTTGGCTCATCTTTATAGCGTTCCACTATTTCGGTAATTTGTTTTACAGCTTGTGGTTGTAATTTTGCCATAATAGCCTCCTAATGATTACATAAAGTAATTCAGCGTTTATATTTTACGCATACGAGCGCACCTTATCAATAGAAAAAAATTGAATAAACCGCAAAATAAAAAGTTAGGCCTAACTAACAAGCGTTTTTGTTAACATTTGACCTAACTTTTGTGATTTTAATTAATTAATTGCCTTTGTAAGCATCGACCAAGATTTTCTTCATATCTTCGACGATTGGCATACGTGGGTTGGCTGGTGA
>CACZNF010000053.1 GCA_902782395.1 uncultured Erysipelotrichaceae bacterium
TAATGAAATGATTATCGCTTTTCGCGTATTCAATAATGAAATCATGACGTGTACATGTCGCTCTTTCACCAGCGAACACTCTAATTGTTTCTTTAAATGGAATAGAAGGCACCATTAACGTGGCGGCTTTCTTAACATTACTTAATGTTAATGAATCTGTTGAAACATCATCAGGCTCCGCTAGTTCGCTTGATGGACCAACGATATAGTTACCTGAAGAGGTAATGGACACTAAGACACCTTTACCTTTCTTACTTGGTAATGGGAAAATTGTGGAATTGACTAATCCAGGAGCGTAATGATCTAAAAGATAGTATTCACCTTTTCTTGGGGTGATTTCCCAATCAATTGCTTCCACCATGGCGGCAATCTTATCCGCTTTGATACCAGCGGCATTAATGACGACTTTAGCCATTAATTCGCCCTTATTAGTCTTTACTATATATAAATCCTTATTTTTATTAATATTAATAACTTCATGATTTCTTAAGAAGGAAACACCATTATCAATAGCGTTTTCCATAGCGTGAACCACTAAGTTAAATGGGTCAATTACTCCTGCTGTTGGAGCGTATAAAGCGCCCTTTACTTCAGGATTAAGATTTGGTTCCATTTTTAAGGTTTCTTCTTTATTTAGAAGTTTTACTTCTACACCATTGGTTTTAGAACGTTCAGCCAGCATTTTTAATGTCTCTAATTGTTCTTCTTCAATAGCGATAGTTAAAGAACCACAGTTAATAAATGGAACATCAAGTTCTTCCACTAACTTTGGAAATAGAGCATTACCTAAAACGTTGAATTTTGCTTTTATGGATCATAGCCAGAATGGATAATGGCGGAATTTGCACTACTAGTAGCGTTACCTGCATCGTTACTCTTATCTAAAATAACGATGTCTAATTGGTATTTTGATAACTCCCTAGCGATTAAAGTACCGGTGACACCTGCACCTATAATTAAAACATCATGTATTTGATTAGCCATATTATATTCTCTTATCACTTTTATTCTACGAATAAGAAAGAATAAATGCAATAAGAAAAGCCCCTCATTATTGAGAGGCTAAGCATTTACTAATTAATTTTTAATTAGGCTTTTGGCACAAATTCGAATAAGTCGATTGTGGAAATTGAGGTTGTACCATCCGCTCCATCGGCAGCGATATTTTTCACTGTCATGGTGTTTTTACCAGCAACAAGAGCAACATCCGCCATCTTATAATCAGTGAATGTACCACCTTCGGCTTGACCAGAAATTGTTACGGCAGCATCATTGATTTTGATTTCCATTGTCTCAGCAAAGACATCGGTATTTGTGGATTGATAGCCACCATGTGCTCTGCAGAAAACGTGGAGTTCATAGTTGCCAGCTTTTTTAGCGTTGAATTCTAATGTTAATGTTGCACCACTTGGCCAGGCATCAACCATGTTTGTTTCAACGTTATGGGAGTCTTTGAATGTGACGACATCACCTTCACTCTTACCATCTTCGATTTGGACAATAATACTATTGCCGTTAACATTAATGGTAATACTACCATTATTGTAACCATCTTTCTTAGCGGTAATGGTCACTTCGCCTTTCTTAAGACCAGTAACTAAACCATTATTAACTGAAGCAATTGTGGCGTCAGAAGATTCCCATGTCACGCCTTCAACAGCGGCATCGCCCACTTTAGCGGATAATTGCACTGTTTCTTCTGGATCTAATGTTGTTTTGTTGTCCGCGGCAGTAACTTTAATTGTTTCTTTCTTTGGCACGCTGGAGCTTGGTTGGGATGGTTGACCACTTTCTGAAGCATTACTTGGTTGAGCATCGTTATTTCCACAAGCCACTAAACCAAATGTTAATGATAATGCAATAAGTGGTAAAAATAATTTTCCTTTTCTCATTATAAAAATTTTGTTTGTTATAAAAACACTTCAAAACGAATGTTGTTAATTATAACAAAATCCTTTCTCTGGTTTCATTATATATGAGCATATGCAATTATTACTAGCATTTATCTTATTATTTTAATTTATGAGAGTAAAATAAAGGTCCCTCACTAGGTGAGAGACCAAGTATTTATTTAATGAAAACTACAATTAGGCTTTTGGAATGAACTTCATAGCATCGAAGTTAACAGGGTTGTTATCAGCGAGAGCTTTAAGTGTAAGTGTGTTCGCACCGTTATTGAGATCGACATCAGCGATAACATAGTCAGCCCAGCTATTGCCGTTCATTGTGACTGTTGTTGCAACAGCATTACCGTTCATCTTGATTTCGAAAGCAGAAGCTAAGTTACCATCAAATTCAACACTGTAAGCAATTCTGGCCACGAAGACCATTGTGTACTTGCCAGCAGCTGGAGCGTTAACAGGAACTGTTAAGACTTCACCTTGTGGGAATGCGTTGGTGACTCTAATACCACCATTGGCATCTCTGAATGTAATTTGAGCGTCTGCTTGTTCACCAGCTTCAAATTCAACGTTGAATTGGCCGGAGACGACTTTTTCTGTAACAGTGACAGCCACTCTCGCGGAAATCATGCCAGCTTTTGTAACTGTAATATTCACATTACCTTTAGCAATAGCGTTAACTTTACCTGTGTTGTCAACTGTGGCTTTGGTTTCATCGCTAGAAATGTATGTAGCGCCTTCTGGAGCACCTGTGAGTTGAAGTGTTGAACCTTCTTCGACTGAGAGCTCAGTATTGGTAATTGTGATTGTTTCTTTAGCTGGAGCTTGTTTAACGGCGATTGTCGCTGTTTCTTTAGAATAAAGAACGACATCATCCATGTAAGGAGCAGAAGCTTTGAATTCTAATAATAAGACGTTGTCACCAACTTTGATGTCTTGTTGTCCTAAGGATACTTCGACGAAGTTGCTGGAATCGCCACCTTCGAATGGTTTACCGGCTAAGCTGATAGCGGCATCATTGAATTTGACATCCATAACTGCGCCTAAATCTTCAACGGCTGTTCTAGAAGCCATCATGATAGCGATTTCTGCTTTGATAGCTTTGTCGGATGTGAATGTTAATGTTTCTTTATCACCATTGTCCATGTGGGCGATGCATTGTGCATCAGAAGCATTACCACTTGATCTAGCATAGATTGGTGTAGCGCCTTCAGCGGCTGTACCCCACCAACCATCAGCGGCGAAGTGATCGGCTTCTTCCATCTTTAAGGTAGCTAAAGCGGCTGGCTTTTTAACTGTGATGGTGATTTTGCCATCTTGATAGCCTTCTTTGGAAGCGGTAATTGTGACACTACCAGCAGCAATGGCTTTGACTTTACCATTTTCAACAGTGGCAACTGCTGGATCACTGGATTTCCAGGTGACACCTTCTTGGTCAGCGGTTAATTGAACTTCTTCGTCAATGTCTAATGCTTTTTTGTCACCAGCAGCAGTAACGTTAATCTTTGGTTTTGCTGGAACAGATGTTGAAGGTTGTTTGCTGGTATCATTGGCTGGTTTGTTACAAGCGACTAAGCCCATACCAAAAAGTAATGAGGCAGCAATCATAGGGAGAAAAATCTTTTTCTTCATTTTAAAATTCCTTTCTCTTTTGTTTAAAATGTTTTCTCATTTGGAATACAACGTCAAAAGGGCATCCTATTCGAATGCCCCTAAATAACAATGTAATCCCTTTATGAAACCATTATATATTAATGCGTATACAATTGTAACAACTTTTTATTATTTCTTGATAATAGCACAAAAAAGACCCTCATTATGAGGGCCTTTATTTGTTTATTTTGCTATTAGGCAACGGTAACAGGAATGAATCTGAATGCGTCTAAAGCAGGAGCTCTTTCCGCAAATTCGATAACGAATGTATTTTCACCTTGGATAACACTAACGATACCGATTTCAACTTCGACTGTTGGAGCGCCCATCACTTGGTTAGATTCAATCTTCGCACCACTATTTGGATTGATTGTTGCACCATTGAGTTTTAATGTGCAGTCAACACCGAAGACAAAGTCTTCTGCCATTTGATAGTGAGAAGCACCAGCAACGATAAGTTTCATTTGTTGGGCTTTTGGAGAATTGAACTTATAGCTTAATGAGCAAGCAGAGCTAACGTCATAACCGGTAATATAAGCACCACCGTAGTGACCGTTTTGGATACCACTTGTTCTATCTGTATAGTTATGGAAGCCATCTGGGATTTCTTCGGCATCTTCAGCTTGAACTCTGATTTCACCTTCAACACCAGCTTTATCAACGACGACTTCTAATCTAGCGGAATACCAGCCTTGTTTCATCGCGGTAATTGTAGCGGTACCTAATTTATGACCAGTGACTTTACCGTTTTCGTCAACTGTTGCGACATCTTCCTTACTAGAAACGAATGACATACCTTCTAAAGAAGTTGGTTTTGTAACATTGATTTGGCTTTCTGTATCGATGTAAGCCGCAATACTTGCTTCGGCTAAAACGATTTGTTCTTTAGCTGGAGCTTCTTTAACGGCGATTGTGGCTTGTTGTTTTGAATAAATGGCTAAATCGTCGATATATGGAGCGGAAGCTAAGAATGATAATTCTAAGACGTTATCGCCAGAAACGATATTTTGTTCGCTTTGCCTGTCATAGCGATGGCAGCGTTATTGAATTTAACACCCATCACTGCGCTCATGTCTTCGACACCATTTTGAGAAGCCATCATAATGACTAATTCGGCTTTAATAGCGGCGTTACTTGTAAATGTTAATGTTTCTTTATCACCATTGTCCATGTGGGCGATGCATTGTGCGTCGGAAGCATTACCTTCACTTCTAGCATAGATTGGTGACCAACCATCATCGGCTGTGCCCCACCAACCATCAGCGGAATAGTGATCAGCTTTTTCAAATGCGACTTTAGCTAAAGCTGCTGGTCTTTTAACTGTTAAGGAATAAGAACCATCGTAATAGCCTTCTTTAGAAGCTTTGATTTTGACTTCACCTGCTGCAACGGCAGTAACTTTACCTGTGTTGTCAACTGTGGCGATCTTTTCGTCTGCAGATTTCCATGTAACACCATCAACACTGGCTTTTAATTGGAGTGTTTGTTCAATGACCAATTCACTAGCGTTCTTGTTGTCTGGGTCTGTGACTTTAATAGTCTCCTTTTGTGGGGTGACTTGTGATGATTGAGTGTTTTTGCCAGAATCTTCTGCTGGTTTATTACAACCGACTAAACCCATAGCAAAAGCAAGCAAACCAATCATTGGTAGAAAAATCTTGTTTTTCTTCATTGTAAAATCCTTTCTTTCATAGAAAACATTATTTCTATTGGACTTAAAAATAACACCCTAAAAACAGAAAAATGTTACTTTTGTTGTCCCTTTATCTACTTTTTATTATACACATTCATTGCGCCTGTAAATATATAAAAATAAGAAAAAGTTTAGTATGAGAGAAATATAAAAAAGAAAAAAGGCCACTTTTTACATGGCCTTATATTTCAGCTTATTTCAGCTTACTTTTTGAATTTCTTTGGTCCTTTGAAGGACTTGTCTGGACGATGAATGTGTTCTGGGCGGGACGCTCTTTCTTGTGCTTCATCGTAGTTTTCTGGCTTTTCCGCGAATTCTTTGTGGGAAACTTTGACTTTGCCTTTTTCGTCGATTTCAGTGACTCTCACTTTAAGTGTATCACCAACTTTAACGACGTCTTGGGCTCTATCAATATAGCCATAGCCTAATTGGCTGACATGGCATAAGCCATCAACATTACCGAATAAGTGAACGAAGGCACCATAGTCTTCAACACGGTTAACTTCACCTTCGAAGACTTCACCAACTTTAGCTTCACGGATGATATCTTGAATCATACCTTTAGCCTTGTTGATGGTTTCTCTATCCATATGGTAAATGGTAACTTGACCATTATCTTCGATATCAATCTTAACGTTATCGCATTGAGCGATGATTTCGTTAATGACTTTACCACCTGTACCGATAACTTCTCTGATTCTATCTGGATCAATGAAGAATGTATCCATCTTAGGAGCGTATTTGCCAACATCTGGACGTGGTTCACTAATGGCTTTAGCCATAACTTCACGAATTTGCGCTCTTGCACCATGGGCTTGAGCTAAGGCTTCTTTTAAGACTTCACGGGTAACACCCTTAATCTTGATATCCATTTGTAAAGCGGTAATACCTTTTTCAGTACCGGCCACTTTGAAGTCCATATCACCGAAGTGGTCTTCTAAACCTTGAATATCGGTGAGGATTGTATATGGGTGTTTACCATCTAATGGACCACTACTGATTAAGCCCATCGCAATACCACTAACCATGGCTTTGATTGGGACACCAGCGGCCATTAAGGACATACAGGAAGCACAGATCCTAGCTTGTGAGGAGGAACCATTAGATTCCACGACTTCTGCCACTGTTCTAATTGTGTATGGGAATTCTTCTTCGCTTGGGATGACGTAGGAAAGAGCTCTTTCACCTAAAGCACCGTGACCGATTTCTCTTCTACCTGGAGAACCCATTCTACCAACTTCACCAACAGAGTATGGTGGGAAGTTATAATGATGCATCCAGTGACGGGTATCTTCTTCGGTTAAGTTATCGATGATTTGAGCATCGCTCTTAGCACCTAAGGTTGTGATGGAAATGACTTGAGTTTGACCACGAGTGAACATGGCGGAACCATGAGTTCTTGGTAATAAGTCGACTTGAGCGTCTAATGGACGGATTTCATCAACCTTACGGCCATCTGGTCTAATCTTTTCATCAGTAATTAATCTACGTACTTCTTTAGCCACGAGACCTTCTAAGGTTTCGTTAACCATGTGCATGACTTTTTGATGAGTCTTTTCATCTTCGTATTTACGTGTATCGTAATCATCTAAAATTTCGTTTTCGATGGCGTCGATAGCGTCTTGTCTTTCGAGTTTATCGAAGATAGAGATGGCTTTCTTTAAGCGAGCTTCCGCTCTATCGGTGACATCTTTTTCGATTTCAGGATCACATTGATATAATTCAATTTCTCTTTTTGGTTTGCCAATTTCTTTAATGATTTCTTTTTGCCATTGGCAGAGTTTTTTGATAGCTTCGTGACCAAACATTAAAGCGTCGAGCATATCTTCTTCGCTCACTTGGTCAGCGCCAGCTTCAACCATGTTGATAGCTTCTTCTGTACCGGCAACCGCTAAGTTGATATCACTAGCTTCTTTTTCTGCCACTGTTGGGTTAATAATGAATTTACCATTCACTCTACCAACATAGACACCAGCGATTGGGCCATCAAATGGAATATCGGAAATGCCTAATGCTAAGGAAGAACCTAACATAGCGGTCATTTCTGGAGTGCAGTCTTGGTCAACAGACATCACTGTGTTGACGATTTGGACTTCGTTACGGAAGCCTTCGGAGAACATTGGTCTAATTGGACGGTCAATGAGTCTCGCTGTTAAGGTGGCATGTTCCCCTGCACGGCCTTCTCTTCTTAAGAAGGAACCAGGAATTTTGCCAACTGCGTATTGCTTTTCTTCATAACCAACTGTTAATGGGAAGAAATCACCTTCTTTAGGTTCATCTGAGCAACACGCTGTGGAAAGAACGACTGTTTCGTTTAATCTGACTAAGACAGCGCCATCAGCTTGTTTAGCGATTTCGCCGGCTTCAACAACGAACTTCTTTCCTTCGAATTCTAATTCGAATACTCTTTTCATTTTTTTACCTCTTTTTAAAATTTAACCGAAGTTATTATACATGAAGCATTAACATAGTTAAACACTTAATGTGAAAAATGCCGATATTCATTAAAAAAGCCCTACTTTTTGGCTAAAGTAAACCTATTTTGTAAGAAAAAAACCGCATTTAAGCGGTTTTCTTTCTCTAAGCTGATAACTTATTTTCTTAAACCTAAATCAACGATGAGTTTAAGATAAGCATCACGATCGGTTCTGACTAAGTAGTCTAAGAGACTTCTTCTTTGACCGACGAGAATCATTAAGCCACGTTTGCTAGCGGCATCTTTATGATTCTTCTTTAGGTGAGCGGTTAAGGCTTTGATTTGTTCGGTTAATAAGGCAACTTGAACTTGGATAGAACCAGTGTCTTTTTCATTTTTACCGTACTTCTTAACGAGCTCGGCTTTTCTTTCTTTGGTTAACGCCATTGAAATACCCTCCTAATTCTTTTCTTAACTTATCTCCGGGAATAACGTTAGGGACTCGTTTATCCTAGGGAAAAGTCGCACTGAATATTTTATATTCTTTTTACACTATTGCAAAGTGTTTTTTACTTTTTCTTCGTCTTTGAGTAATTGCTCTCTTAATTCTTCGAATGTTGCAAACTGAATTACTGGTCTGATATATGAGACAAAGTCTACATATATTTCTCTACCATAGAGCACTTCATTAAAGTCAATAATATGCACTTCAATGATTGGGTTTAAGAGTTGATTAATCGTTGGATGAGTACCCACGCAAATCATCGCTTTTCTTTTACGATTTAAGAAATAGGCATAACCCATGTAGACACCTTCTTTTGGGAAAACATAGGTGTAATTTAACTGTAAATTCGCGGTTGGGAAATTGATTTTTCGACCATTGCCTTTACCTTCAACAACTAAGCCACTGATACGGTATGGGCGACCTAATAATCTTGAGGCTTGTTCCACTTCTCCCGCTTCAACGAGTTGTCTAATTTTCTTCGATGAAATCTTCATATTATCAATCTTTTGAAGTGGGACAACTTCGACATCAAAGAAACGGCTTAAATACGCTGCATCACCTTCACCACCGACACCGAAATTATAGTCTTCACCAACGAAGATCTTGCGGGGATTAAGTGGTTTTAAGACGCGATCAATAAATTCATCTTTAGTGACTTTTAAAGTTTCTTTATCAAAGTGCATGAGATAAAGGAATTTAACTCCCATATCTTCTAGGAAGTCCGCTTTATCAAATGTGGAAGTTAAGGAATAATTCTCTTTTTTGCCTAATAAGAAAGCAGGGGCTAAATCGAATGTCATGACACCGACTGGATAGCCTTCATCTAAAGCTTTTTGAATGAGGTGTTGATGACCAAGATGGAGACCATCATAGAAGCCTAAGCATAAAACGAGGTCTTTATCGTTGGCTGGTGTTTCGTTGATATAGAAATCAATTATCTTCACGGTTAATACCTCTTACACATTCATAATAACCTAATTCGCTATATTTATAAATAGCGATAGCGGTTTTTTTATCGTCAATTACACAGAATGTATCTAGTGTTTCTGGGAATAGCTTTAAGGAGAGTTTACCACCATGTCTGGCTTTCTTAAGTTCAACTTCATTAGGTAAATACATGAGTGGTAAGAACTTTTGGATTATCTCGCTAACAGGAATTAATTTATCAGTGGTTAAATCTTTGATTTTGCTCGCCATTTCCACATTTAAATCGAGTATTTCTGTTCTTCTTAAAGAAGTGAGATACCCTACTGTATTAAGTTTCTCGGCGATTGTTTCACCAAGTGTACGAACATATGTACCTTTAGAGACA
>CACZNF010000054.1 GCA_902782395.1 uncultured Erysipelotrichaceae bacterium
CTTAAGTCATCGAAGAACTTGAGCATACGGATTAATCTTTCCGCAACTGGGAAGTATTCACTTTCAGTATCAATTTCTTCAAGTAGTGGCATTGCATACTTTTTCATGACAGATAATTCATAAGCAGAGAAGGAGTTAAAGACATAGTTAGCGCCTTCTTGTGTATCATAAATCCATTTGAATTCGCCTTTTCTCACACTTGGCCACATCGCGATAGTGCTAATCGCGGAAGAATTACGGAATTGATGGTCACGCACAATTCTTCTTAATAATCTTAAGTCAGTCAAACTGACTGGGTTATGGTTATCAATATTGACTTGTGATTGTGGGGCAATAAAGATTTTGAACTTTTGGTGAGCAGGGATAGACGCGGTTAATCTTTCATTTAAAGCGTGAATACCTTCAATAATAATTGGTTGATCTTGTGGGACCACTAATTTTCTACCTGTCGCTGCACGAGCACCTGCTTTAAAGTCATATCTTGGACATTCAACTTCCAGACCAGCGACTAAATCCGCTAAGTTTTGGTTAAATAATCGATATCTAAGGCATCAGCGCTTTCTAAGTCTGGTTTACCATCTTCATCAAGAGGAGCTTTGCCTCTATCTAAATAGTAGTCATCCATAGAAATACGGATTGGTTTAATACCACGAGATAATAATTCAATTCTTAATCTATTGGCGAATGTGGTCTTGCCAGAGGAAGAAGGACCAGCGATACAAATCAAACGAATAGATTCTCTTTCGTCTTCAATCATTTGACCTAATTCACATAGTTGACGATTGTGCTTTTGTTCACAAAGTGTGATAAATTCGACATCCCCGTCTTGTTCAATTCTTTGATTGATACCAACGATGTTATCACAACCAGTAGCGACACCCCATTGATGGGCACGTTTTAAGGTTTTACCAAATGTTGGAGCGTCCTCAAATGGTGGGATTTCACCGTTAAAGTCAGGACGTGGATATTGAATAATGATACCTGGATGGTAGTATCTCACGAGCCATTTTTTAATATAGCCAGTGGATGGGACCATACGGTTATACATATAGTTTCTATAATCACCACAGTGATAAATATGTGCAGTCTTTTCTGGTCTATATCTTAAGATATCAACTTTATCTTGATAGCCATCTTCAGCGAAAATTCTCGCCGCTTCTTCTTTGGAAACGATTTGTCTCACAAGTGGTAAATCTTGTTCGACAAGCTTATTCATTTCAGCGATTAATTCTTTGATCATGATACCAGAAGCACATGTACCTGGATTTAAGATTTGTAAGAAGATTGATCTAGAAACGTTATAGGCAAATCTGATTTCATAGTGAGGGTGAATGTTGTGCATTGCCATGGCCACTAAGAAACGAAGAGATGCTTCATAAATTGGTTTTGCATCTCTGTCTTTGCAGGTTAATGGGACAATCTCAGAATCCTTGTCTAATGTGTATGTTAATTCACGGACACGACCGTTAACATAAGCACAAATTATGCTTTTGTCTTTGCCCACGACATCAAGTACTGTAATTGGGGCATCATAAATCTTTTCTTTATTGTTAAAAATAACTTTGAACGACATTGTTAGTTCCTCCTAAAATGCGAAGTCCTTCATTTTAAATAAATCACAGGATTAATTCAAGCAAAAATATTATAACTTATTCAAAGACGAAAAGAACGAGTTTTTTCGATTTTTATATTTTTTAAATATAGAATATGATATAGTGTTTTCGGCTAGAAAGGATTATATATGCAAAGATTACTCGTTGTCGTTGATTATCAAAACGATTTTGTGGATGGTGCCTTAGGTTTCAAAGGTGCCGAAAAGATTGCTCCTCGCATCGTGGAGTTAATTAAAGAATTCCGCGCTAATAACGATGAAGTGGTGTTCACCTATGATACGCATGATGCGGATTATATGAACACTAACGAAGGTAAATATCTACCTGCCCCTCACTGTATCGAAGGATCAGAAGGCTGGCAGTTACATCCATCCATTAAAGATCTAGTGGGTTCTTCCAAAGTCTTTATCAAACATGATTTTGGTAGTAAAGAACTTGGTCAATACATTGCCCAAGGCAACTACGATGAGATTTATTTATGTGGACTCGTGAGTGATATATGCGTGTTTAGTAACGCAATTATCGCTAAGGCATCAGCCTCACCATACGCCAAAATCAAAGTGGTGAGAGATGCGACCTCTTCTTTTGATTTAGATATGCAAGAAAAGGCCTTTGATGTTTTAAAACATCTCCACATGGAAATTATCTAAGCCAACTATATATCTTATATAAAATATAAAGGAGAACAGCTATTTATGAAAAACATGGTTTACATCCAATCCGGTGGACCAACATCAGTCATTAACACATCATTATATGGTGCGATTAAAGAAGCAAAAAAACATCCAGATTTAATCGGTCACATCTATGGCTCTCAACACGGTGTTGAAGGCTTAATCGATGACGATTTAATCGATTTAGGTTTAGAAGATGATGAACAAATCGAACTTCTTCTTCAAACACCAGGTAGTATCTTAGGTACCACAAGAAGAAAACTTCCAAAGGACATCCATACTCCTGAATATGCCGCTATTATTGAAAACATCAAAAAGCACAACATTGGTTACGTTTTCATCAATGGTGGTAACGACTCCATGGATACCTGTAATAAACTTGCTAAATTAGTCAAAGAATTAGGTATCGAAGATGTCAAAGTTATCGGTGTGCCAAAAACCATTGATAACGACTTAGCCTGCACAGACCACTCCTTAGGTTTCCCAAGTGCTGCTAAATTCGTTATAAACTCTGTTAACGCCTTCGCTATGGACGCTAACTGCTTCAAAAAAGGCAAAGTCCACATCGTGGAAATCATGGGTCGTGACGCTGGTTGGTTAACAGCTTCTGTTGACTTATTACCAGAACAAACAAGACCACACCTCATTTACTTACCAGAAATGAAGTTCGACTTAGAACAATTCTTAAAAGATGTCGAAAGAGTTTATAAAGAAAAAGGCTTTGCCTTAGTCGCTATCTCTGAAGGTTTACAATTCGAAAGAGATATGACCAACGTTCGTGTTGACGGTTTTGGCCACGCCCAATTAGGTGGCGCTGCTGCTGAACTCTGCAGAATCGTCGAAAATAGACTCGATATCGGTACAAGAGCAGTGGAATTCTCCATCATTCAAAGAGCTTTCCCACAATATGTCTCTTTAGTCGACCGTAAAGAAGCTATCAAGACAGGTGAAAAAGCTGTCCAAGCCGCTTTAAAAGGTAGAACAGGCAAAATGATTATCTTCGAAAGAGTTTCTCAAAACCCATACAAGATCAAATACAAACTCGCTCCATTAAGCAAAGTTGCTAATGCTGTTTCTCACGTCAAACCAGAAATGATTATTGACGCGACACGTATGAGCGATAGCTTTAGAGACTACTTACGTCCATTAGTGCAAGGTGAAGTTAAACTCACATACAAAGATGGCATTGCTCCAGTCTCTAACTTCAAACGTATCAAAGTTAAATAATGAAAAAATTTTGGAACCAAACAGTAGAATTTAAAGCGCTTATTATTTCCTCGACATTAACCACCCTTGGTTTTCTAGGAACGCTATTTCTCTTTTGGTTTCAGCGATATGATGTCCCTCTTGCAGTCCTGCTTGGGGGCTTAATCGTCTCTATATCTTGGTTAATACTCTTTATGAGTAAGAGAGGTGGCAAAGCGAGAATCAAACTCGATATCTTTGCCATCTACCTAAGATTAGGCTTGGTTGCTATATTCGCCGCATTGTTTGCGTTTTTACAGTATGCCTACAATATCGTAATCGTTTCACCTATCTTCTTAGTAGTCTCTTACTTAGTAATCTCTTTATTAACCCTCTTAGCGTTTATTGGAAAGGATAAAAATGTTTGATAATTTCTTCAAATTTGAAATTACTGGCGAATTAATATCTTCATTGATAGTAATTTTCATTATTATCGTTCTTTCTGTAATCGTGGGCATTTTAGCGATGAAACAAAATCCGCTTAAAAAGCCTAAAGGCCTTTTATTAGTGGCGGAATGCGGAGTGAAATTCTTTGATGGCTTCTCTCGTGATTTAGTGGGTACAACCTTACCAAACTTTGGTGGCTTCATCATGGGTGTCGCTATTTATCTATTTATTTCCTTCATCTTTGGCTTAACTGGTTTACCCTCACCGGTAACATACATGGCTATCCCATTATCTTTGGGTTTAACCACATTTTTGTTAATCCATTACACATCCGCGAGATTCACTAAATGGGCTTATTTCAAACGTTATATCGACCCAATACCAATCTTCTTACCAATTAACTTAATTTCTATGTGGGCGCCTCTTTTATCGCTCACTCTCCGTTTATTTGGTAACGCGATTGCGGGTTGGGCTCTTTTAACAATCGTGGAGTCCGCTTTAAGAGATTTATCGGCAATGATTTTCTCTTTTGCCCCTAGTGGTTTAAACGAGGTATTCCTCGCTCCTATCCCATTAGCGATTCTTCACGCATATTTCGATATATTCTCTGGATTTATCCAGACATTCGTCTTCATTCTTTTGACCTCTATCTTTATTGGTCAAGAAATCCCAGAAGACATTGATTTAAATGATTTAGGAAGGAGGAAGAAAGCATGACCGGTTCATTAAACGTTTTAGCCGCTGCGATTGCCATTTTAGGCGTTATGCCTAGTGCTCTTGGTGAAGGCATGGTCTGTGCACACGCATTAGATGGTATGTCACGTAACCCAGAAATGTATGGCAAACTCAGAACCTCAATGATCTTAGCCTGTGCTCTTGTTGAAACCACAGCTATTTACTCATTGCTCATCTCAATTTTGATTTTATTTACAAAGTAATAGGAGGAAGGAATTATGGTACTTAAATTATTAAGTAACATTGATGACATTGGTGAAAAAATGGCGTCGATTGCCCAAAAGTTAATCCCTGACTGGGTTTCTTTTGTCATTCAATTCTCTTCTTTTATTATCCTTCTACTTGTCGTTTTCTTCTTCGCTTATAAGCCCATCAAAAAGATGCTTAAAAAGCGCGCGGATTACATCCAACAAGAAATCGATCAAGCCACTGAAAATCACACTTTAGCCGTTAAGGAAACTCAAGAGGCTAAAAGAATCTTAAGTGAATCAAAAAGTGAGGCCAGCCAAATCATTGAAAACGCCACTAAAAAAGGCCAAGAAAAATACGATTCAATGATGGAAGAGGCGAGAAGTGAAGTTAAGGACATGAAAATTGCCGCTGAACAAGATATTGAACAAGCGAAGCAAGATGCTCTTAACGATATCAGAAAAGAAATGGTTAATGTTGCATTAACCGCTTCAAAAGAAATATTAAAACGCGAAGTCGATCAAGATGATAACGCTCGACTCGCAGAAGACTTTATCAATCGATTAAATTAATTTAACTATGAATCAAATAGCCCAAACATACGCTGAAGCATTGTTCTCTTTAGGCTTAGAAGAAAAGAAACTTAATAAG
>CACZNF010000055.1 GCA_902782395.1 uncultured Erysipelotrichaceae bacterium
TTCTTAACAGCAGCGGCTTTACCAGCATAAGCTTGACCGTTGTGGTCAACTAAGTTACCAGCTTTATCTGGGTGAGCAACAGAGATGATGTTATTTAAAGCTTCGTGAGCACCATTACCAACTGCGAAGTAGTAGTCACCAGCTTCTAAGATGTATTGTTTGTTCACTTTGTAGTCATATGTCGCTAAGAAATAACGATCAAATGTGACTGTAGCTGTACGTGTTTGTTTGGCAGGAACATCAATCTTGTCATAGCCCATTAAAGCGATAGATGGTCTACCTAAACCGTTTTCTTTATCGAAATCGGTATATGGTTGTTGAGCATAAATTTGGACGGACGCTTTGGCGTTCGTGTCGCCTTTATTTTCAACTTCAACTGTTGCGGTGACAGTATCATCGCTAGCGTTGTATTTGAGATCGGTCATCTTTTGTTCGATTTCACCATAGGAGAGACCATAACCGAATGGATAACCCATTTCTGTAGCATAGTCCCAGTTGCCTTCGTTCATGAAGACACCATTTGTACCAGTGGCGTTACCTTGACCTAAGACTGCATCTTCGTATCTGGTTTCGTAGTATTTGTAACCAACGTAGACACCTTCTTTATAAACGACACAGCTGCTGTTACCAAAGTTTTGATAAGCGGCTGAAGAAGAGGCGTTAGCGGCAAATGTATCAACTAAGTGACCGGATGGGTTAACGACTTCCATAATTGGAGTGCCGTCTGGTTTTGTTTGACCAACCATCTTCTTTTCACCAGCGTCATATTTAACGAGTTGTTTTTCACCGGCTAAGACGTGTGGAATACCACCAGCGCCGTAGTAACCAGGAACACCAACGTAAACGCAAGCATCGATGCCATAGTCAGCGTTATTGACCCAGTCCATAGACATTGGCATTGGGGAGTTGATAAGAACGATAATCTTCTTAAAGACACCAAGTTTCTTTTGATCCCTAGCCAATTCTAAGACTTTGATTTCGTCGTTAGTAATGTCCAATTGTTTCTTTGGTGGGTCACTATCTTCTGTACCAATACGGACAAAGGTAATGATTGCGGCATCACCGTATTCTTTGAATGAATCGATGACATCTTGATCATAAAGACTGGCCTTATATTCAGCTTCAACCTTTGTACTAGGAGTGGTCATATTTCTACCAGTAAGAGTAGCATACTTGTCAAAGATGGTTCTATTAATTGAGAAACCATTCCTTTTGAAAGCCTTGTCTAATGTAACTTTTAAGTTTGGGTTTGGAGCGGCACCGCCAGCACCAGAACGCATGAATAAGTTCTTACTACCTTGACCAAGAAGAGTAACGTGTCTTTCTTCTTTACCTAATGGGAGAGCGCCGTTTTCATTCTTTAAAAGAACGGAACCTTGTTCTACTGCTTCTTCACAGAAGTTGTAGGCATCAGCAATCATGTGATACCAGCCTTCGTCTGATAAAGAGCCATTAGCGTCTTTGTATGCAGAACCTTCAACGTCGGCACTATCAATGGTGCCAATCTTTTGAGTGGATAGACCTAAGACGTCGTTGATAAGACCAGCATTAACTTCAGCTAAGTTACGACCAGCTAAAAGCAATGAGGTGAGAGCGATACCAACGGTGGATAGACCTAACCATAATTTTGGTTTTGCCATAAGCTTTTCCTTTCTTGCGCATTATTATCGCGCGTATAAAAATAAGCAAAAATATTCTATCGAACTATTTTGTACTTTTTTCCTCTTTTATTTAACTATATTTAGTTAAGTTAGGCGCATGACTTTTATGCTACGTACAGTGGTACACATGTGCGTATGTAAATTAAGAAAAACAAAAAACATCGGTAAACCGATGTTCATTGTATTTTACTTATTGAATTGTTCCTCGAAGTCCATTAAGGCTTTGATAGAATCAGCGATGGAGTAGATATTTTCAAACTCACGAGTAATTTGACTAATCTCTTTTTGTTCCATGCCAAGTCTCTTACGATATTCCTTTGGTGTGTAACCGAAATGTTTAATAAACATTCTGTTCATATATTTCGGATCAGAGAAGCCTGATTCATAAGATATTTCTAATAAGGTCTTTTCTTTATTTGGCATTAAACGGATACATTGTTCCATTCTCTTAATGTTGACGTAGTTTTGGAATGTCACACCGAATAAAGAAGTGAATAAATGTGAGAAGTGCGTTGGTGATAAGTTCTCTTGTTCCGCGAGATCTTGTAAACGGATTTGTGTTTCAAAGTTCGCATCGATATAAGAGATAATACGTTCCACACGCAGGTTCTTTTGTTTTAAGTTAGTCTTTTGTGCTTCAGAAATAATTTCATATGGCACATTTTTATAACAAGTTGTTAAGACTTTAGCGATGTTAGAAAGAATATTTAATTGATATAAAGGTTCTTCAACAAAGTAAGCTTTTGCAGAATCCACTAATAAAAGGATTAAGGATTTTAATTCATCTTCGCTTAAGTAGTCTCTTAAGTTACAAGAATTAAAGACTGTAGTTCTAATTTGTGGGAAATATTCTCTTAAGCAATGGTTAGAAATTTGAGCGAATAAGAACAAAGGTGCATCATCCATGTTTTCCATATCTAATGAATAGAGTGGATCACGCATATAGGAATGCACTTCGCCAGAGTTGATTAAATAAGCATCACCAGTTTTAAGGTTATAGGACTTATTTTTGATTTTGGCAATTCCACTACCTCTGAGGACGATGAAGATTTCGAACTCGTTGTGGATATGTTCTTTTCTAAATTGAATGCGGTTGACTAAAAATTTAACATGTTTGAGTTTTTCGTAACGAATTAATTCAACATCTAATTGTTTCATGTCAAATACAATCTCCTACCTATAATAACTTAGTTATTTGGCTACTTCATATTATCATTGCGCATATTTATCCACAACACAATTTTGCTAAATCATGGGTAACAATGTTGCGTAATTTAAAATATACACTCTGTGTATAAAAAATAGATTATTTAATGATATTGCGATAATTAAGCGTACCTTAAAAAAGTTGAATATATCGTGCAAATAGCATTTTTGACTATTTTTTCATCAAAAAAGGAGCCATTAACCGTAATGACTCCTTCTAATCTTTTAAATTAATTGATTAAGCAGCGCGATAGCCTGGAACGAATAATTCTCTAATTTTATCGAGTGTTTGAGCTTCGATTCCGAAATCTTCATTTAAGTGCTTATAGGTTTTTTCTGCCCATGTAGCACCTTCTAAAGCTTCGGTTTTTTCATTCCATTTAGCAATTTCTGATTTGCCAGAAGCATCATCGACTGGTAAGACCGCTCTTTCACCAGCGAATCTTGTCATGACATAGTCTCTAGCGCAATCTTCTTTGCTAACGCCTAATAAGCCTAATAAGAACCAAGAGACGATACCTGTACGGTCAGCACCGTGTGTGCAGTGTAAGGCGATTGGTTTTTCATCGGCTTCAGCGATGGCTTCGAAGATCTTCTTGTATGTTTGAGCAATCTTTGTGCTGGAGTTTTGTTTACCTTCCCAACGATAGTTTTCTGTACCGGAAGCAACAGCAGCGTTTAAGATATCAATATTCCAATCATCAGAGGAAGCTGGGGATGTTTTTGGTGGAGCATCTCTCATATCGATATCAAGTTTGATACCTAAATCTTTCATTGTGGCTTTGCCTTCGGCTGTAATGCTGTTGAATTGGGCACATCTGTAATATAAGCCTTGTTTAACAACACCGTTTTCCACTAAGGATGATTTCCAACCACCACAGTCACGGAAGTTAATGACGCCATCAACGTGAATGTAACGTGGAGCGACATCTTTAACTTTGAACTTATAGATTTTAGCTTGTGCTAAGGCTTCTTCACTAACAGCTGCTCTGTAGTAATAGTCTTGGCCGATTTCAGAATTGTAGAAATTATAAGTTTTAGCAGTAGCTTCAACTTTCTTAGCGTTTGCGAAATCGATTGTTTTAGCGATTTCAACCACATACTTGTCAGCGTCAGCAACTTCATCAAACTTTAATTCAATTGGATTTGGTTGAGATTGATCATTATGGTAGCTGCTATCTTCAGCGTTGACCTTTGGAACGTATGTTTTGATACTTGTCCAATCTGAATCGTTTAAATATTGATTCATTAAGTCAGTGTGGATGTCTTTTTCACCGAGATCGAAGTCAGCCTTTGGACCTTCGTCTTTAGAGGTGTTATTGTTTCCACAACCTGTCAAAACTAAAGAACCGAGCAATACAAATAATAATGCTTGTTTTTTCATGTTAAATTCCTCTCTTTGCTCTAATATTCTCACATTATTCGTTTTATTAAAATAGGATTATTATATTTTTTGTAGTTGTTTATCATGTGAAAGATAGAAAAAAACCAGGCATAGCCTGGTCTTATATGACTTTATTGCGGGGTTAATTATGCACCTGCTGGTCTAGTATAACCTGGAACAAATTTTTCTCTAATTGTTTCAAGAGTGTCCGCGGCAATACCGAAGTCATCTTTAAGGTGTTTATACATCTTATCAGCGAATGTTGCACCTTCTAAAGCGTTGGTTTTTGTAAACCACTTGGCAATTTCACTTGTACCAGTAGAATCGTCTAATGGCAAGACTGCTCTTTCGCCAGCGAATCTAGTCAAGACATAGTCTCTACCGATATCGTCTTCATTAACGCCTAATAAGCCTAATAAGAAGAAGGATGTAATACCTGTACGGTCAGCACCATGTGTGCAGTGTAAGGCAATTGGTTTTTGATCAGCATTAGCAATAGCTTCGAAAATCTTCTTATATGTTGCAGCAATGCCACCCGTACCTTCCCAACGTGAGCTTTCAGTGCCAGAAGCAACAGCAGCATTCATGATTTCGATCTTCCAATCGCTTGATGAAGCTGGAGAAGATGATGGAGGTCTATCTCTCATATCGATGTCTAATTTAATGCCTAAGCGCTTTAATTCTGCTTTACCAGCGGTCTTAATGCTATTGAATTGAGCACATCTATAATATAAGCCTTGTTTAATAACACCATTGGGTACGAGGTTTGATTTCCAACCACCTGTGTCACGGAAGTT
>CACZNF010000056.1 GCA_902782395.1 uncultured Erysipelotrichaceae bacterium
TTAAGAACGGTAAATTAAATGACTATATGATTGATGACTTAAACGGTCGTCGTATGAATAGAGAAGGTAACGGTGCTTGTCGTAGACAAAACTATCGTTATGTTCCTACATCACGTATGTCTAACACATACATTTGTAATGGTAAGAGCACACCAGAAGAAATCATTAAAGCCACTAAGTTAGGCTTATATGCTGTTGGTTTTAACGGTGGTTCTGTTGATCCAACAACTGGTGAATTCAACTTCGGTTGTAGTGAAGCTTATATCATTAGAGATGGTAAGATTGCTGAACCAGTTAAAGGTGCAACCTTAATTGGTAAAGGTTTTGAAATCTTAAAGAAGATTGATATGGTTGGTAACGACTTAGATTTAGCCCAAGGTATGTGTGGTGCTTCTTCTGGTTCTATTAGAACTAACGTTGGTCAACCAACTCTTAGAGTGAGCGAAGTCACCGTCGGTGGCCGCGGAGGGGAGTTAAAATAATGGGTAAATATGATAAGTTTTTTGCTTTAGCAAAAGAAGCAGGACTCCAAGAAGTCGAATTATCTATCGCTGAATCTCGTAGTTTGAATATCTCCTTATTCCACGGAGAAGTCGATGAATATAAAGATAACAACGGTTATTCCATTTTAGCGAGAGGTATTCTTAACGGTAAATGTGGCGCTGCGGCATGTGACGTTTGGAATAAAGATAAAGCGGCGTGGTTAGTTAAAGAAATCGTCGCTAACGCTAAAGTCATTGAAAATGATGATCCAATCTTCATCTATAAAGGCAGTGAAAAATACCATAAAGTTAATACTTTCAATAAAGAATTAGAAAACGTTTCTATCGATGAAAAGATGAAAGCTTTATATGCCTTAGAAAAAGCCTGTAAAGAAATCGATCCACGCATCGTTGAAGTCGCTGGTACTGAATTCTCTCAAACAAGTGAAAAGGTTACATTAGTTAACTCTAATGGTCTTAACTTAGTGCAAAAGAGTAACTACTTCACCTTTGTGGCCCAATGTGTTGCTAAACAAGGTGAACAAACAAAGTCTGGTTATGACTTCTTCTTAGATAACGATTTCTCTAAATTCAATCCACAAGAATTCGCTAAGAAGATTGTCAAAGTCACTGTTGATCAATTAGGCGGTGAAGCTTGTGAAATTAGGCGGTGAAGCTTGTGAAACCAATAAATATAAAGCGGTTTTACACCCAGATGTTGTCACTTCTTTATTAAAAGCTTATATCGGTCACGCTGAAGCGGAAGAAGTTCAAAAGAAATCATCCTTATTTATTGGTAAATTAGGTCAAAAGATTGCTTCTAAGAAAATCACTATCGAAGATAAACCATTAGCCAAGAATGTCTTTGCTAGATGGTTCGATGACGAAGGTGTTGCTACTTATAACAAACCAATTATCAAAAACGGTGTGTTACAAACATACTTATATAACTTAACCACTGCTGCTAAAGATGGTGTGCAAACAACTGGTAATGGTTTCGGTGGCGGTTCTAAACGTGGTATTGGTACAGCCTTCCTTTCCTTAAAACCAGGTAAGAAATCATTAGATGAATTATTCGAAATGGTGGGCAATGGTGTTTATATTACCGATGTCAGTGGTCTCCACGCTGGTCTTAATAGACAAAGTGGTAACTTCTCACTTCAATCCACTGGTTTCATGATTGAAAACGGCAAGAAAGGTAAACCATTAGACCTCATTACTGTCGGTGGTAACTTATTAGATGTCTTCAAAGATGTCTTAGAAGTCGGTAACGACGTTACCGTTGAACCAAGTGGTGTTTCCGCGGAATCTATCTTAATTAAGAAAATCGCAGTTTCCGGAAAATAAGAAAACATCAAGCAAAAATAGACCGTTATTAATGACGGTCTTTTTTTATGCTATCTAATCGTATATAATGTGCGTGCTATGAAAAATAAATTAATCAAATTAACAATCGCTACCGCTCTTTTCTTATGCGGTGCAGGATTAGTCACTAATCAAAACAAAACAGTCGCTCCTGTTGAAGCGGAAACACACGTCGATAACTTCGACCCTTATACCTACACAGGTACTTATTATGATGCCTTAGATAAAACAGGTACTGAAGGTTTATATGGTACCTTTAGATCTAAATTAGGTTCATATATCTTCCCTAAAGGTTGGTATACCTACGGTGGAGGTGGTTCTGATCACTTATCCACTATCCTTCAAAGTGCGGATGAAGATCCAACCAACAAATCCAACATGATTTATCTCTATACGCGTAACTCAGTGAAAAAGAACGCTGCTAGTTCATGGAATAGAGAACACGTCTGGCCTCAATCTAACTCAAGAGGTAATAAAGGACAACACTGGGGAACAAGTGAAGCTGGAGCTGACCTCTTACATATTAGACCAACATATGAAACCACTAACAGTACTCGTGGTAATGATAAATACGGTAATACAAATAAAAGCAATCCATTGACTTATAATGGCATGCCTTATGGTTATAATTCAGGTTCTGTTTTTGAACCATTAGATTCCGTTAAAGGTGATGTTGCCCGTATCGTTATGTATGTTTGGACAACTTACTATGATTATTACGATGACACAGGCTTATTAATCACAAAAACATTCACTAACTATGACACTCTTCTTGAATGGCATATGTTAGATAAACCAGATGTTTCTGAAGGCTATAGAAACGATTATTCTCAAACATCTAGGCAAAAGAATAGAAATCCATTCGTCGACCATCCAGAATACGCTTGGAAAATCTTTGGTGATTCAGCTTCTGCAGATGTGAAAAACCGTTGTAAACAAGTTTATCCTGGTAATGAAAAGGTTGCCACTAAGATTGAAATCAGTGGTGAAGCCACAAAGAAACAATACACTGCTGGTGAATCTTTCGATCCAACTGGCTTAACAGTGACTGCCACATATACTGATAACACCACTGCAGTTATCGCTAATGATAAATGCTCTTGGGAGCCAAAAAGATTACGTGCTGGTTTAACATCCGTTACTTGTAAATATGATGGTTTAAGCGCGACTTATGAAGGTATTACCGTTGTTGCGGGTCCTGCACCAACAATTCAAGGCACATATGGTATTGTCTTTACTCAAGATAATGAGGCATCATCTTTCCCAATAGCCGCTGATGAAGTATTAACGGGTTATGCAGCTAACAACACTCTTGTTGAAGAAGTAACTAGTGTACAAAATGTTTATCCAGGTGAAAACGGCTTACAAATTGATAATAGAGGTTCCATTGTTTTCAAATTAAAAGACGTGGCAAAAACACCTGATATTCAATCCGTCTATTTTGTTTCTAGCCAAGGTGCTGAAGAAGTAGAAGTAGATGTTAAGTTAAATGAAGAAGATATTTCATTTAGCTCCGCTGATGGTGTTCATACCATTAATATCGCCGGATACTTTGATGAAGGTTTATCCACTATTACTATTTCCACTACTAAAGCATTTGAATTAACGGAATTTGGTATTAATGTGAAGCAAAAGGAACAACCTGTTCCACCTCAACCATCATCAAGTTCATCTAGTGAACCAGTTTCTGAATCATCAATTCCAGAATCTTCTTCTAGCGAACCAAGTGGTGAAAATAAAGGAAAAGCGGGTTGTAATGGTTCAATCATCGCAGTGGCTTCATTAACTGGTATTACCGCTCTTGTTGGTTCAGTGTTATTGCTCTCTAAGAAGAGAAAGAAATAACTTAATTAATAAATTAAAAGTGCCTCGTTGAAGGCACTTTTTGTTTGCTTAATATGTTTAACTATTTCTCCGCAACTTGGAGTTTGTAGCCCTCTAATTCCCAATCTGGATGAGCGGCGATAACTTTATCTAATGCTTCATTGAATAATGTTAATTCAGTTGCTTGTCTATTTTTAGGTGTTTTCTTGAATGCTTTATAAACATTATTTAAAGCGATAATACATTCACTTCTAGATTTATCTAATAAGCCAGACATTAATAAGTAGGCACGGATGGATTGCATAGAAACGTCGTTAGAGATTTCTCTTCTTTCACTAACAGGTACTTCCTTATCATAGTATTCTTTAGCGGCCGCTAAATCTTTATTTAATAAGTTAATATAAATCTTTTGTGCACGTGCGCGAATATAGACTTTAACATCAATGCCTTCTTTAGCGGCAATAATCTTATCTAAGATTTGTTCTGCTTCTTCATATTTCTTTTCATCTAATAAAGCATAAACTTTGTTTAAGTTAAGATCAGCGGTGAAGTTAGTAATTTCATCAAATAATTTAACTTCAACTTTGTTACCTTGTTGCATTTCATATTCCACTCTTAAGAGTTCATTGAAAGCGGCTTTATTTTTTGGGTTAGAAACCATAGTTAAACGATAACCATCGGTCATAGAGTCAATTCTTAATGGCACAATGTTATAGAAAAGAACAACCAAACCAATTGCACCCACTGTTAAGGCACCATAAGCTACATCAGTTAAAGCAGGAGTTTTGGAATCTTTAAATAATGTGAATAAAACCATCACAATAATAGCTTCCACAACAAAGAATAATGAACCAAATAATAGATAAGGTGTTGGATTTGCTTTATCTTCAAAGCCTTTCTTAGGAACGATTTTAGTTTCACCAGTTAAGCCATCAAATGAAGAAAAACGGAATTTGAATTTATCTTGTTCTCTATAAAATGTGAAACCTAAGATATTCACACTTAAGATTAAGTATTTACCAACTTTAGCGCCTAACATATGGGCTAATTCGTACATCACTGCGTTAATGATAACGCCTGAGACAACACAAATAGCGACGAAGGCGACATAACCGAATCCTTGGAATGAACTATCAGGATTGTGGGCTTGCAAAACGGTAATACCGAACACTATTGCTAAAGCAATAATAATCAGGTAGATAATCAAACCAATGACATCTTCTTTTTTCATGAGAATAATTCCTCCTAAATACAACTTTTGAAAATGGTTTCCACCACTTCTTTATCCATATTTTTCTTTGGGTGCTCTATTACTCTAGCACCTTTATTAGTAACTATATTAGTTAAAAGTTCAATATCTGGATTATTTATACCTAAATCCTTAAATGTTTTAGGCATTTCTAATAACGCAAATAACTTTTCAATCTCTTTAATACCCGCTTTAGCGTTTTCTAACTTATTAGTCTTATGTAAATCAAAGACATTCTTCGCTAACTTATCAAATTTATCAGTATCATAGTTCACATAGTATTTAGCCCAAGCTGGGAAAAGGACCGCTAATCCAGCAGCATGCGCTACATCTGGATAAACCCCACTAACAGCGTGTTCTAATTGGTGAACAAATAATAAGGCTTTCTTACCAATACTAGTTAAACCATTATGTGAGAATGATGACATAAGCATTAAAACTGCTCTAGCATCATAATCAGTAGGATTTTTAATAACCACTCTTGCGGCATTCACTACTGATTTTAATAAAGCTTCTGCAAAACCATCTGCAGGTTCATTATCATTTGAGGCATGGAAATATCTTTCTAATGTATGCATCATGATATCAACAATGCCATATGCTGTTTGAACTTTAGAAACACTATAAGTAAGTTTAGGATTTTCAATCGCGAAAACTGGTCTAACAATATCTTCATTAAAGCCCATTTTAATTTGTCTTTCATCATCTTGAATAACACAAGAATTAGATAATTCACTACCAGAAGCGGCAATTGTTAAAATGACACCGATTGGTAAGGCTTTCTTAGGTCTAACTTTATGTAAATTGAAGTCAAATGAATCACCAGCGTAGAAATAACCAACCGCTATATTTTTAGCAGTATCGATGACTGATCCACCACCAATAGCTAAGATTAAGTTAGGGGCAAAAATTTGTGCTTCTTTAATACCCGTATGGCACAAATCAATTGTGGGATTAGGTCTCACACCTTCTAAGATTTTATATTTGATACCGGACTTATCTAATGAGTCAGTAACTCTTTTTAATAAGCCATTTCTTTTAACAGAGCCTTGTCCAATAACAATATAAACACGCTTATAGCCACCTTCTAAACAGATTTGACCAATAAGCTCTTCTTTATTATTACCGAAGTATATCTTTGTGGGACTAACGAATTCAAAATCAATCATGATTT
>CACZNF010000057.1 GCA_902782395.1 uncultured Erysipelotrichaceae bacterium
GCTTACACTGATAGGAGCACTCATATTGTCGATACGATTAATTACGCTTTATATAACTATGATGAAGAACGCAAGAAAGACTTTATTGATACAATCTTCGATTTCTTAGCGAGACTTGATGTTGAAAAGCTTCCTGGTGAGAAGGAATTATTACCTTTCTTTGTCTCTAAATTTGGCAGTATCAGAGAAGAATGGAAAAATACATCGAAAGAAAAAAGAGCAGTCGTTAAGAAGATGCTCTTTGATATTACTAAAGATTATTTATTAAAGAAAAAGAATTAGTCGAGAATAGTATCTTCCTTTTCGACCTTTTTAATCTTTAAGAAATCTGGTTTTTTCTTACGGATAATTAATAAGACTCCATAAAGGACTCCAACAAGGCCAAAAACGAAAAGGATGATATAGAAAACAGTCACACCAACATTTCCTTGTCCAACGGTTAAAATAAAGCCTAATAGACCAAGGAGAAAGGCCACTGCCCCAACAATTGGAAGTAAAAATCTTAAAAGTTTGTTTTCTCTTTCCACTGCTTTTTGTTCTTTAATTTCTTTTTCACTAAGTTCTTGTTTATTAGTTTTTTCACTCATATACATAAGTGTAACACGTACAAAGAAAAAGGCAAGCCACGTGGACTTGCCTATTTTTTAAAAGTTGCTAACTATGCTTGCCAACCTTTATTGACTCTTTCGTTTTCGGTTAATTTGCCTTCAGCATAACCTGGAAGCATAATACCACGAATCTTTTCAAGAGTTTCAAGTTTAACACCCATGGCGACGAGTAAGTTATCAGCGTTTTGTCTTAATGTCTTTTCAGCGTCGAATGTGTATTGGAATTTTTCGCCGTTTCTTTCAAATTCATATTCACTTGTGAAGATCTTTAAGAATTTTGGGAAGTGAGCGTTTGTAGAGTTGTGCATATGGCATCTCTTATTGTTTGTTAAGGTTGTTAATTCAAAGTCGATAATGGAATCAGTGTAACTGACACCACAGATAGCGTTGAGTAAGAAACCGGTAACACCAGTTCTATCCGCGCCACCCCAACAGTGGAAGAAGACGTGTTGCTTATCAGCGTTAGAGAAGTAATTAAAGATTTCTCCGACGACGTCTCTATCAGCATTTTCACTTTCACTCTTTCTGTTTTGATCAGTAATGAAGGAATCGTAAGAGTTGATGGCACATCTAGCATATTGAGCTTTGCCATCAGTATTGCCAAGATCTGTAACTTCTTTTAAAGTTGGGTTCTTATTTTCTTGTTGCCATTCACCAGCCCAATTTAATTCGGATTTGGTGGAGTTATTAGAACCTGATTTAGTTCTTAAGTCTAATTCAAGACCGATTTTCATAACTTCTTCTTGGACTTTTTGACCGGCTTCGGCATCTTTGCCTGTCCAGTTAGCACCATGGTTGCCACCTTCGTTGAAGGCTTTAGGTGTAATTTCACCACCACGGAAGATTAAGCCTTGGTTTGTGGTAACACCATAAGATGTTGTATGACCACCAATATCACGGACGTTAGAAATCTTACCCATGGTAATCATTCTAGAATAGTCACCTGTGACAAAGTCACACATTTGGGAAGCTTCTTCACCGTTAACGACTTGATAGTAGTAAGCGGTGTTAATCATGAGGTTTTCTAATTTAGCAACAGCTTTTTCACCACTGGCGTCAACTGCGGCTTCGCGTTTATCGCTCTTATCGACTTTTGTCCAGAAGACAACTTTGGCTTCAGAGAAATCTTTGTCGCCTTTTTCCCATTTAAGTTCAACTGGCTTGTTTTCATAGCTTTGGTTGCGGTTTAACATTTCACAAACGTCAACGCCACCTTTTTGAGAACTACTGTATGTTGCATTGTCGCCTTTATCACCAAGAGCAGCGGCTTGTTCCCAGGTCATTTCGCAGAATAATGAGTCAACACGATCTGGATAAGTAATTCTTGCTTCTTGTTCTTTCATTGCATCGATGTATTCTTTGACGTAGGAAGGAACACAGGCGGTATCCTCTTCGGTAAGATCATCGAATTTAAGCTCCATTGTTGGGTTAACATCAGGAGTTTGCTTTTGTTGCTCACTGGTTTTGCCACCATTATTGTTTCCCTTACATGCGCAAAGGGAGAGGGCTAAAACAGCAGAAAGCATAAAGATTGTTTTGCTTTTCATAATAAAATTCCTTTTCTTCGTTAGTTCTATTTTATAGAAGCCTTTAAATATTTTCAACACATTAATAAAAAGCCTCAAGGCTATGCCCTGAGGCCTGATATTATAAGGCTCTAATCGATTCAACTGGAGGTTTCTTAGATGAGTGTAAGACTGGAATAATTGTCGCTATCACCGCAATCACTAACGAGACTAGGACCACTAAGCCAACCGATATGATATTGAACTGCAAGATGGAAATACCAATCTCTTTAACAAAGTAGCGGTCTAAGAAGAACTCAGCGATGAATGAGAAGATTAAAGATAATAACGTACAAACAGTTGAGATAAATAACGATTCAGAGAAGAAGATTTTGAAAACGTCACTCTTTCTTGCACCGATAGCACGTAAGATACCAATATCTTTCTTTTTATTAGCGATTGAAATGGTAATAAAGTTAAGCATCATTAAGGCAGAGAAGACACCGAAGCCCACACCAGTCCATAAGAAGACATTCTTAAGAATGCTTATCATCTCAACGATGAAGCTGACAGTTCTATAACGCTCACTTGTGAAGTCATATTTAGCCCCTTTAATGTTACACTTGAACATAAATTCGACTTGTTCTTGGGTGTATTTAGTCTTAACCATGACGTTACTATATCTCGCGTCAGCGGGTTCTACGTATTCAGTTTCAAAGTGGCTGGCATAAGTACGGTTATTACCACGATCAGGTGTTGAGGAATTAGCCTCTATAAAAGGCTTATTCAATAAGAGTGCCCAGGAACCAAATTCGCATTTATAGTAACCAGCGATTTTTAATGTGCCTTCTTTACCAGTTGATGTCTTATAGTAGCAAACTGCATTTGGATCGGCTTTAAGAACTCTATCATTGGCAGGAACATAATCCTTAAATGTATAACCTTTAAGCAATGTATCCCAAGTTTGATAATAAACACCAAATCCTTTTTGACAGTTTTCATTTAAGAAATCGATGACTTTTTGTGCTTCTTCGCTTGTCCAGGTTACATAGTCTTTCATTGCAATGCTATATAGATTGCCATCGCTAAAGATTTTATAGTTGTATGAATCATTATTCATCGCTTGCCTGATATATTCAGATGGTAGGTAGTACTTAATGGTGTCAGCACTATCAGCGTATGTATCAAGAACACTATACACTTCCGCGATATTAGCTTCTGTGACATCGTTTATAGAAGCATTATTAACGGTATTTAATAGGTTTTGTTTATCTTCTGGAATGGTAGAGAATGTGTCTGAACTAATGAACATTCCAATGAATTTATCTATTTTATAGGCTCTATTAAACTCATTAATGTATTGGGTTAAGAGTTCTTTTATTTGCTCACTATACCTATACATATCCATGCGGTAATTAGCCACTGTTTCGTAGTTATCTTCGTTAGCTAAAAAGGCACGATATGTTGGCATATATTTCATAATTGATTCATCAATATTTAAACGAATGAAATAATCAAAGAATGATTCTCTAGCAGAGAAAGCAAATTGATTAAATCTATCAATAGGGAAATAGACTTCATCTTCTTTCATCGAGAAATCTGTCACGATATTATCATCCAAGTCATAGATGACAAATTGGTCACGGTTTTTATTAATAATTTCATCAGTATAGAAAGAATCGAAATAGTCATCACCGACGTTGAGACCTTCTCCGATTTCGGCGATATCAATATATAAACCAGCTCTACTAACTGTTTGTACGTAGTGGTCATTAGTGCTGAATTCATTTTTGCAGTTATCAAATGTTTCAGCGCTCACAAAAGCCACTGAGTTAAAAGAGTTAGCGAAGAATGCATCAAGATCTGAACTTAATTTAGACTTTTCTTCTGGTGTTAGCTTGGCATCTGAATTAGTTAAATCGAAATATCTTTGTGGCACATCACCAGCGTCATATAAACCACAGATTGTATATTTGTCTTTGCCGGCTTGTTTTGTATAAATAGAAACTGTTTCACCAATGATATCGGTATAGTTTGGCTTTTTAATAGCCTCAGAATCAATTAACATTTGAGCGTAAACCTTAGGAATTAAGACTTCGTTATTATTAGTTGGATACTGACCGTCAAGTTTATAGCCTAATTTATCAAATTCTTCTCTAGAAGCATCAGAAAGATGGGTAATGCGATAATGTTGATTATAGAAACTAGCGTCCTTTTCTAATGTATATTTTTGGAAGGAAACAGGACTATTAATATCACAAATTGGTATGTATACCAGACCATGAGAATTCTTATTTAAGTCTTTGACTTCATTAACACCAAATTGTTGAGGTTGAAAACTAGTATAAGACCATTCTTCAATGAGTTTACCATCCGCATCAAAGGTTTGGCTGACTTGTTTTCCGGTAGAGCTTTTTTGCAAGACTTCTGCGGTATAATCGGTTTTTCTTAGAGCTTCACTATAAGTGTGGCTTGAATTATAGAGCATTAAAGCGGAAGCGACACCGAACATAGTGAAGGAAATAACGCTTAATAACATCGTAAAGCCTAAACGCACTGGTTTAGTTTTAAGTGAACTTAAGCCCATCTTCGTGGACTTAGAAACTGGCATTTTGGAACGGATGAATGTTGTTTGTGAAGGATCGTATTGTTTTACTTCAATGTCCCCTGTTTCTTTAAATTCATCACTTCTTCCATCTTCAGAAATACGGGCCACTTTCATGGATTTATCAGCGTTTTCACCACTACTGATAAAGACTTTGCCATCACTATTTTTGATGGATTCGTATAGTTGATCAAAATCTTTCTTAGTTAACTTTTTAGCGTCGTTAATCTTAATAGCGTGGTCATTGATAATAGTGACATTGTCACTAATTGGGGTGG
>CACZNF010000058.1 GCA_902782395.1 uncultured Erysipelotrichaceae bacterium
TATTACCCACAATATAGATAATCCATAAAAGTAATGCGCCCATGACAAAGTAATAGATGATACTAGTTGATAACTTATTTAATTCATAGTCGTCTGGAAATATTTCGATATGAATAGCTTCAAATAACACAAAAGCGGTAACCGCTAAAGCGGCTAAAACTATTGTAATAATGTATTTTATGGTTTTATTCATAGGCTACTTCGCTAGCTTTTCGCTAGGATCATCGCCAATTGGATTAACAATCGAATAACCAATATTAACTAAGTGGTCTGCGACTCTTTCTAATTCACTAACTAAAGTGGTGTAGAAAGGAGAGTTTTCCACGTGACATGTTTTATTTTGAATACGCTCATAATGGGCGCTACTTAATTTGTTCTTTAATTCGTCAGTTTGATTTTCTAAATCATGGAGCTTTCTTAAGCTATCGCTGCTCTTATCGTGGAAGATGATGAATGTTAAATCAAACATCTGACAAACCACATCAAACATACTGTCGAATTCCTTTTTAGCGATATCAGAGAACGCTAAATCGTTTTCGACCATCTTTAATGAAGATTCATAGAAGTTGTAGGCGTGGTCACCAATACGTTCAATATCGTTAACAACGTGGAAATAACTACCTAATGTCTTTTCATCACTTAACGAAACGTTATGCGTTAAGTTGATTAAGAACTGGGTAATTTCATTATTGATATAGTCAATCTTATCTTCAGTTTCGATAAGTTCTTTGTCTTTAGTATTATCTTGATTAACAAGACGTTGATAGCCAATTTTTAAATTGTCATAAGAAAGATGCATCATGTTGATGATTTCTCTTTTGACCTGCATCATAGCGATGGATGGAGTGTTCAATAAGTGATTATCAATAAACTTAATGGATTCTCTCATCTTTTCTTGCGCTTTATCCTTGATAAGCTTGAGAGATAATTTCTCTAATGGTTTCACAAGTGGAAGGGCGGCGATCATAAAGATAATGTTATATAAAACATGGAATACAGCGATCGCTAAAGCGTTGTTATTACCAAAGATGAAATGGAAACCATCAGTGATAAATGAAGATAATGGCCAGCAGATGGCTAAGGCCACTAAAGCGGCTAAGATACGAATGATTAAAACGATTAAACCAGTGCGTTTAACATTAACGTTTCCACCAATGGTGGCAATCAAAAGAGTGATAACGGTACCGATTGTTGCACCTAAAACAAGATACATAGCTTGTTCAAAATGTAACGCGCCTGTACCAACCATCGCTACAGTAATACCAATAGAAGCAGAGCTGGATTGTAATAAAGCGGTGATAAAAGCACCGATTAATAATAAGAGTAGTGGGAATTTAACAGCTTCAAAGAAGTCTTCGATACCTTTAACTAAATCAGCGTTGCCCATAATGGCGCCACTCATTGTGCTTAAGCCAAAGAATAAGATACCTAAGCCCGCTAAGATTTCACCAATGTTTTTCACTAATTCTTTCTTAAAGAACATTAAGATAACACCGATAACCGCTAAGATAACAAAGTATTTAGAAATAGAAATAGAAGATAAAGAAGCGATTAAACCAGTCACGGTAGTGCCAACATAAGCACCAAGGATGATGTTAACACCTTGAAATACTGTCATCGCCCCAGCGGCAATAAAACCAATAGCCATAACACCAGTGGCCGCACTGCTCTGCACTAACGCTGTGACTGTCGTACCAATGCCGAAACAAGCAAATCTGTTGTTTCTAATCTTCTTTAATAATCTTTTTAATCCGCGTCCTGTGGATTTCTTTAAACCAGAGGACATCATGTTCATGCCAACGATAAATACCGCGGCGCCTACAAATAATGTGATAATACTTAATACTAATTGTTCCATAACGTCTTTATTTTAAAAACATTGTTAGCAATCTTCAATGCTTTGTATGAAAACAAAATATTTTTTAAAGAAAATATCGTTTCACTGTCTCATATGGTAAAATACATTAAAAGAGGGATTATTTATGAAGAGATTACTTGTTTTGTTGTCTTTACCATTTTTTTGTTTGTGCTCATGCAATAACAATAACAACGGGAGTAGTGAAGAAGAAATTGAAAGACCAGTTAACGTCTTTGTCCTAGCGGGACAATCAAATATGGAAGGAAACACACAATTTGATGATGGCCCAGGCAAAACATATTTAGACGATGCGCTTGAGGAATTAGGTATTACCGACGCTGATGCTTGTAAAACAGGAATACCTGAAGTGCAAACTAGTTATTTTGTTGGACCCGCTTTTAATCTAAAAGAGACACACGGGTCAAATGAAGAAGATAATATCGCTGGTAAATTCTTACCAACTGTCTTAGGTATGGGTGCTGGTGGAGAACATAAACAGTTCGGTCCAGAAGTAGGTGCTGCTTATACATTAAGGAAACACGCTAGTGAAGAAAAACCAATCTATTTTGTTAAAGCCGCTTTCGGTGGCAGTAGTATCACTAGTAACTGGAATATTAATTCTAGTAGTGGCTTATATCAAAGCCGTCTAGTTAAATTCCTTGAGAATAATTTAAGAATTATTGAAGAATTAGAGGGTCGTAAGCCAGTTGTTAAGGGCTTATTATGGCATCAAGGTGAAAACGATGCCTCAAATGGTAAGACATATAAAACCAATTTAAGCAACTTGGTATCTAAATTTAGAGAAGACTTTGCTAGCTACGCTCCTGAAGAAAACGGTGAAAACATTGCTTTCATTGATTGCTATATCTTTGATAAAGGTAATAGTGATTCCGCTAGATTACCTTCTAATGTCAATGTTGGACAAATGAAAGTTTTGAATAACGCTAAAAAAGAATTCAGTGAAGAAAGTGAAAAGAACTTTGTCATTAATTCTTCTTGGCAATATGAAGGTGGTATGTGTTTACAAGTTAATGAGAATTCTTCTGGCGTTGATCACGGTGGCGTTGGAGGACAACACTATTGGGCAAGAGATATGTTCAAACTAGGCATGGCTTACGCTGATATCATCGTCGACAATAAATTGTTAGATTAAACTTTATTTATATAAAGGTTATAAGTATAATTACTACGGAATTAAAAAGGAGAAAACTCACATGCATAAATTAGTATTAATCAGACATGGTGAATCCGAATGGAATAAACTCAACCTCTTCACAGGTTGGACCGATGTCGAATTAAGTGAAAAGGGTGTTGAAGAAGCTCACCGCGCTGGTAGAACATTAAAAGAAAAAGGCTATGACTTTGATGTCGTTCATACCTCTTTATTAAAAAGAGCTATCCACACAATGAACAACGTCTTATTTGAATTAGACAGAGAATGGTTACCAGTTTACAAATCCTGGAGATTAAATGAACGTCACTATGGTGCTCTTCAAGGTTTAAACAAAGCGGAAACCGCTGCTGATCCACGTAACCCAGCTTTACAAGCTCAATTCAGAGATGTTGATCCAAAAGATTTACCATTAAATGAATCCTTAGAATTAACAGTTAAAAGAGCAGTTCCATATTTCGAAGAAGTTATTAAACCAGAAATGGAAGCTGGTAAGAGAGTCCTTATCGTTGCCCATGGTAACTCCCTAAGAGCTTTAGTTAAATACTTCGACAATATGGCGGACTCCGAAATCGTTGGTGTTAACATCCCAACTGGTGTTCCACTAGTGTATGAATTCGATGACAATATGAAAGCCATCAACCATTACTACTTAATGGACGAAGAAGAACTCAAAAAACAAATGGAAGCTGTTGCCAACCAAGGCAAAGCCAAATAGTTTAGAATCTATCAAACAATTAAGGCCTCAACCGAGGTCTTTTTTTGTGTTTACATTTTTAATTATTTGTATTAACAGCGAAATTTACAAAAAAGTCAGACTGTATCGAAATAAAGTGAATAATTGCCTATTTTTATTAATTCTTTTCAACAAGTTGAAAAAGGAGTGTAATTCTGTCTTTAAAAAATGCAAGTGACAAAAGCGCAAAAAAGTAAGACCACCACAAACAATATTGCGTCCAAAATTATTATGAATAAAAAGGAGGTTTTTTATGAAAATAACCAAATACTTTCTGGTAGCTACTGCTGCCTCTATGGCCGGTGCATTAATGTCTAATGTTCCTAGCCATAAAAAAGATGTCTATCATGCTAGCATTTTAGACCCAAATGTCGCTCAATTAATGGCGGAATTTCAGAACAAACAAGGTTTAACTTATCAAAACAACTTTGCAAGTTTCTATTTCTCAAATTTGCGTGAGAATATTAATTTCAATGTTCACGGCACCTGTGGTTTCGTTTCTCTTGGAATGGTTTTGTCATACTACGACACATATTTAGATGATAGATTCGTTCCTGAACAATTTGAGCAAAACACATTTATTGAACCAAGCGCGGAGGGCGCAATCATTGGAAAGGGTACAGAATCTCCTGGCGTTGTTTCAGAAGATTTTAATTTACTTAATTCCATGGAAAACTATGATTACGAAGATTACGTTATTGATAATCCTAACGCATCGTTCCAAAACTTTTTAATGAATTATGCGGCCGACAATGACAACGGCTTCTGTTGGGATAGAGTCTCAGGAAGTTCGGCGCAGGTTGGACTCGGAACACAAGAACAAGCGGACTTGCTTGATTCATATTTAGAAGATTTTGTTGGTCTTGAAGACGTTGTCAGAGTTGTTGAAAAAGGCTATAAGACCACAAGTCAAATGAAAAATGAAATTAGATTACTCCTCAACCAAGGCAGACCTGTTATTGTTAATTTGACATCAGCAGATATCGGCAAACATTCTGTTGTTGCCTATGAAAATAATGGCCCTGATATTTATGTTCATACAGGCTGGAAAGATGCTAACGGCAATGCTTTGACACACGTTAAATTGGATGATTTAGATAGATATAATTTCTACTCCTATTCTGGTATGTCAATTGACTCTTATGTCTCGCTTGACCTTTCAGGCTTTGAGACCGTTGAAGAGCCAGACAATTATGTGACAGTGGATGCAAACGATAACATTGTTCCAGTCAGTCTCAAAACACTCGCGGTGCCATTTGATATTAGATTAGAATTCGATAATGATAATCCAGAAGCAGCGCCACGATTAGTTTGGAACTCTTTATATAACGAAAGATGGTTCAACAACCAAAACGCTAGATTCCAAGCTAAAATTCGTGATGCCCAAACTAATGACATTATCCAAGGTGGATCAGCATCAAGTAACACATATTTAGAATTAAATGTCAACACCGTTAGTAGAATCTATAACGAATATGGCATTTTAGACTGTGTTGTCGAAATCAAGACAATTCTCAATGAACCAGTGTTTGGTAATAAAAAAGTTTTCAATCAAACAACACGCATAGGTAACAGAGCGGAATTTGAAAAAATTACACCTTCTGATTACAATTTCCCAACAAGAAACAATAACTACGCTGCGGATTTTGTAGATGTAACAACACAAGATGGTTTTGATTTCAAAGTAAGAAAAACTAGAAACGTTTCCATGGATGCCTCAGGTAGAATCGTTTTTAAAACCAACTTAGATGCCACTAGCCAAGCATATGTTGAATATAATTTCTTAAAACCAGTTACTGAAATTAGATTAGCTGTCAGCGAATTCACTGGCTCTAATATGCAAACTGCTAGCGAATATCAATTAGCTAAAGGCTCCCTATATGTTCAAGGTTTCAGAAACGCTCAATATTACCCTGATTTAGATGGTGTTAGCCAAGTTGAAAGACATCGCACCAATTTACTCGTTGGATTGGAAGATGAATTCCATAACGATAAAGCTTATATTACATATCAGTTCGAAAACCCAGTTTCTAGAGCAAGAATTTATACAAGTGCTCAACCTAATTCAAATACATCATTGTTACCTGGTCGCGTTTCTAAAGCCGGGGTTATCCACAACTTTAATATGTATTTAGAAGACGTGTATGTTAAACCAGTTGAAGGCAATTATTTACCAACTAATGGCTATGAATTCCATATGCCTGAATCTTGCGACTGTAACGACTACGTTTATGCCTTATCAATTGATGCAGATGTGGTTGGACAAACATACGAACCAGGCGAATATACACACGATGAGTATTATGATTATTGTGGCACACCTGAGTACTATGATCTCGATGTCATTACTGAAATGGCAGAAGCGGATGCAGCTCCAGGTGGTCTAACAGGCGCAGGATATACTTTCGAAGAAATTGATAAAGACGAACTCGCTGATGATGGTTGCTACAAGATTGCTGTAGCAATTATGGCGCCAATCGATAATCCTAACTCCACATTCTATACTGATTTTAGATTCTTAAGACAAAACAGCGATGGCACATGGTCATTTATTACCTTTGATCCAATGCATCGTCTTGCTAATAGAGATGCGTATGGAAATTTAATTTACGACCCAAGCAACTTAACATACGTTGAAGGTACCACAACATATGCTCTCCGCAGTCCAAATGAAATTAGATTCTTCCAAGTTAGTAGGGACAAAGGCACAATTGACGGAGTTGAATTACCAACATATAATCCACCATATGATCCAGGATACAATCCTACCCATGACTTTACTTGGGATAGAGAACACTATGAAATTCAACCTCCATTCACTCCAATCTTTACAGGTGAATATTAATAGGTAAGCATCATTTCAAAACTAGGTCACGTTAAATCGTGGCCTTTTTTGTTAAAAATTATTTGATTTTTACTTAGTTATATTTAAAATATAGCCAATGTGTTTAAAAGACGACTTCGTTACCGGTGTCATCGGTTGCGATAACGCTAGAGCCATTGTCAAACCAACCCAAGAATTATTAGAAATTGCTAGAAAGAATAACGTTCCAGTTATCTTCTGCAACGATTGCCACTACAAAGGTGTCGACAACGAATTAAACTTATGGGGCGATCACGCTATCAAAGGTACATGGGGCGCTGAAATTATCCCAGAATTACCAGTTGATGCTAAAGACTATATCGTTCCAAAGAGAAGATATTCTGGTTTCTTCCAAACAGACTTAGATTTATTACTCAAAGAATTAGGTGTTACATCAGTTGTTATCGCTGGCTTACACACACATATGTGCTGCAGACATACAGCCGCTGATGCTTACCAAAACAACTATGAAGTTATCTTTGCTAACGAAGCCACAAACTCCTTCACCAAAGAAGACTATGAATATGGCTTAAGATACGCTAAAGAAACATACGGTGCTAACAACTACAACAATAAAGAATTAGCCGAATTATTCAGCAAATAATAGTGATAGTATAAGACCATGACTAACGACGAATATACAGACATAGCCACGGCCGATTTCACAGTTAGACTAATCATCGGTGCGATTTTCGGACTAATCTTACTAATTGGCGGAATTATATTCGCTATAATCCTCCTTGTTAAAAAGGAGTATTCCGTAGCGGGAATTATTGGTCTAGTTGCCTTTGGTGGCTTGTTAGTCTCCGGTATCAATGGCTACATATTACTGTCACATAGAAAAAAATCTGATTAATCCAAATAAAACTAATTATCACAAAGCTAAATAATGGTGACAAAAACCGATTAAATGTAAATATCGGCCTAGTCACCATTTTTTATTGATAATCACAAGAAAAAGTTGGTTTTTTGGTAAAAAATGAATAATTATTATATAAATCAATAAAAGCGAGATTGTGCCAAAACTTTTTGCGTTACATTGTAACTATCCGATTTCTATTGATAAACGATAGAAAAAACATAAACTTAAAGGTAGAGATTTTTAGACAAAAAACTGCGGTGCATCCTGTTTTTTCTTAAAAATCCCAAACGCAAATAAAGCTGTTTGGCTAATGCTTTATTGTTCACTCAAAAAGCACGAAATAGGATGCACTTTTTTCATGCGCATTCTTCGCCAAACGGCTTGAATTTGTGACTTTAACTTTTTCTATGTAAAGGAGGTTTAAAAAATGCATTCAAAAGTTATTGTTGCATCACTTGTTTGTATGCTTGCTGCAAGCTTCAATGCTGGCAAAGGCGTAAACGCTAATATTGCGAGAGCAACGAAGATGGAAATCAATGAAACAAGTGGTTGCAATGCCCCAAACGAAGAACGCTTCGGCATCCAAACAAGCGGTTATGTTGTTGCTTCTAACGATACCACTTCGTTCAACTTTGACGGAATTGGTAGAGCTCATATGCTTAACGGTTTTGGCGTTATTCAAGACTCTAGCAATTTGTTCCAAAGCCTTTATTACCAACAAGTTTTCCAAGGCGGTGATAGGGTAGGCGCCATGATTTCAACACCAAGTTCAAATGGTGAAAACTGTATTAAATTCGGTATGGACGGTAAAGTCATGGTGGTTGTTTACTTATATACTCAAGGAGCATACACAGCCATTTCCGACAAATCATTCAATGATGCTCGTTCTAAATATTTCTTAGAAGTTATTGCTACTGATGCAGAAAAGGCATATTTCCCAGAAGAAGACTTGCCAGGTGGCGGTGGCGGTGGCGGCACATTACCTCCATATCCTCACACAAACTATTTAAATAGTAATTTTGCTGGCGTTAAAACCGGTGGCAAAGGAATTGGTGACATTTACATTAATCCAGACCTTCCAATTCACACATTAGCAACATCTAGATTTGACGCCATTAAGCACTATAGCGATTTCGTTTATGGCGGATCTGATATTCAAACCGCAAGAACCACAAAGAAAAAGAAAGCATCCGAATCAAACTATGGCGTTGATATCAATATTCATGTTAAGTGGCTTGACGAAGATGGCTATGAATATCCTGTCGAAGGCATTCGTATGGACATCTTGTCACGAGGTGACACTTTAATTCGACAAATTGCATATGACTGGACATTTATTCCTCGCACAGATGAAAATGGTGACTTTACATACCATATTGCTCAAAACGATATTGGAAATATCAAATTAGATAGTCTTCAACTCGAATTATATGCTGATACATTGGCTACAACCGTTTATGACAATCATAATTTTAGATATCCATATTTCTACGGCGAAAGCAGCCTACAAATGTCCTACGCAGTAACTGATATAAAATTATCAACTTTAAAGAAGGTCGACTATAACATCACAATGTATCCAAATCGTAGTGATAGAGCTGCAGCGTACGAAATCACTCAAGCGCATCACGTTATGCAAAGGTATGTGAATAGATTCACTACAGGCGTCTACCACGCTAAGACAAAATACCCAACTATCCAAACAATGTATAGACCTCAAAACAGCAATGGTGAATCAGAAATTAGAATTAGAAAAGACCATTACAATTGTTGGGATGTCGTGAATCATGAGTACGCTCACTTCGCTACTGAATATTTAGGCTTAGTTACACTTCCTTACAACCCAACTCCACATTTGTATAATGAGTCCTGTAGCGAAAGCGAAGCATATGCAGAAGGTTTAGCAACATACTTATCACTTGCTTCCCAATTATGGTGGGCAGAGGAATATGAAGACTCATACTGCGCTGAAATGGCTGACTATTATTATGACGATGACGCTAATGGTTTTTATGTCGATTACAGCGAATACCAATATGGTGAACCAGATAGTGAACATGGTTTAGATATTGAAGGTAGCGTCACAAGCGCAATGATGAAATTCTTTGATGAAGAATATAGACAAGGTGACAATATCGCTCTTGGCCATTCATTAATATGGGATCTCATTGAAGAAACTGGTACCGGCATCAGAAAATTCTCTACATTTATCAATAAAATGGTTCAAGCGTATCATTCAGATATGGCTGATATCTATACCATTTTAGATAACGAAGATATTTATCACGAACCTATTCCACAAACAGCTAGATGGACAATCATGGTTTATGCTTGTGGTGGTCAAGCAGAAAGTAACCAAGGATTTGTAAGTAATGCTATCAGTGAAATTCTTTCCGCTCAAGGTCAACCAAGTGATGTGAATATTATTATTCAAACCGGTGGTTGCAATTACTGGCAAAACTATAACATTCCAACCAATAGAATTGGACGTTATACAGTTCGAAACAATCAACTCGTTCAGTACTCTTTATCTGCTGGTAACTCAAATATGGGTGATGAAGCAACATTTGAAAACTTCTTAAAATGGGGCTTTGATAAATTCCCAGCTGAAAACGTTGGTGTCGTTATGCTTGGTGATGGTGGTGCTCTCAATGGTGTCTGTTTTGACCAAAACTATCCTGTTAATGTCAACTCCTACGATTACGAAGGCAATGATGGCTTAACAAGTTCTGAAATGAGTATGGCTCTTAGTAATGCTATGGAAGCATATGATATTGAAGGCAAATTAGAATTCATTGGTTACGATGCATATTGTATGCAAGTTCAAGATGTCGCTGAATTCAACGCTCCATATTTCAAATATATGGTCGGTCAACAAAGCTTCATTGATGATCCATGCTGGCGCTACCAAAACTGGCTTGAAGATTTATATGATGACGAAGATACAGTCACTATATTAGAAACACTTGTCGATAGTTCATTACATGGTACATATTCTGAACGCGCATTCTCCATCTTAGATTTATCAAAGATGAATGGCTATCTCTCAGCGTTCCAAAACCTTTCTATGTCTATTGTTGCGACAATTCATAATGCTAATGACTTCAATTACTTTGTCAGTTTAATTGAATCTGCTCCACTTAGTTATCACCAAAACAATGAATACTATCGCTTTGGTTCAAGAGATGTTTATGGTGTGTTAATGGCTTTAAAACAAGATTCTTACTATAGAAACTTAACTCAACAAATCAATGCAGTGCTTAACTATTTCCCAAGTCAATATAACTATAATTACGACGAAGGTCATACTATTGCTGCAAGCAATGGCTTAGTTATGTACTCCGCTACAACATGTGGTTATGGTGGCTCCTTACCATGTGCTCACGGTTTAGCGCTCCATGCTGATGCTAATGATTATGATGAAATTGGCTATCCAGCGAATGAAACACATTTCACTCTCTGGCGTTCAATCTTCACCATGGGATTAGGCTTCTAATAAAAGCTTAAAAAAATAAGGACGGGTACCTTTCAAAAATGTGCCTGTCTTTTTATTTTCAAATTATGATGACAAAACCGATTGAGTGTAAACCTCGGTTCAGTCATCATTTTTATTATGACAATGTCTAAAATCGTAAACTTTTAGCGAAAATCGTAAACTTTTAAATAAATTAAGAATCAATCATTACTTTTTGAGTTACAACTGTCATTTTTATATTTGTTGAAAAAACGTTTAAAAAAGTTAGACTGAATGTAGATTTATTGATTCGAAAATAATGGTGCACCTGTTTTCAGCAAGAATCCAAAAAAATAGTTTGAAAAGACTGTTTGCTGTCTCAGATAATGTGAGATTTTAAAAAAAGGATGAATTTGTTGAGAAACAAAAGAAAACCAGAAATAACGATTCGTTTTTCATCATGCCTTTTAAGCAAATCAGTCTGAATATTGTAGTTCTAACTTTTAATTTGCAAAGGAGGTCTAAAAATGCATTCAAAAGTTATTATTGCATCACTTGTTTGCGTACTTGCGGCGAGTTTTAATGCGCAAAAGGATTATTGGTTCTCGGAACAAGAAGGAGATACTCTTTATCAGTTTACTGTCACAATCGATTTCGAAAAGGAATATCAAAACTTCCAGATTTTAAGAAACGATGACGACATTGAAGTGAGTTATTCTTTCTATGGCGATTTTGCGGACGTACGCATAACTGCACCAGATTCTAATGGTGGGCATTTCATTCAATTTGGGTATCGTTCAGGATCTAAGAATATCGTACTCGCGACGATTTACATTTATGTTAGGCTAGGTAATTACGCCGCGTCTGCATATTCAATGGACGACGCAAAATCACGTTTGTTCCGTTACCAAGAAATGACATATGATGAGCGAGAAAAAATCTCATATCGTGACGAATCGAATTTTAACTATGGTTACTATACCGCTTACGATCCTTCTAGGTATAGCGCTGAAGCACACCATGCCAATTATGTTTATGGCGGTTCTGATTACGATTACGATTTCCTTACATTCCCAAGAGCAAATAGCTCAACGACAAAGCTTATTCTTCATGCCAATTGGGTTGACAAAGAAGGTCATACTTATCCACTTGCTGGTGTAAGAGCTGACTTTATGACTCAATATTCACTTTTAGGTCAAGGTGACTTACATTTTACAGACAATGA
>CACZNF010000059.1 GCA_902782395.1 uncultured Erysipelotrichaceae bacterium
TTTTCTCCCTAATATTGATTGATACTTATCTTGGAATGATTGGATACCAATACTAATTTTAGTGACACCCGCTTCTTTAAGGGTAAGAAGTGTTTCTTCGTTAACATTATCAGGATGTAATTCTAAACCAATACCTTCGGTAATAATAAAGTGCTCATTAACCGCGTTAATAATATCTTTTAGATAAGAGGCCGCTAAAGCGGGTGTACCGCCACCAAAGTATAAGGATGTAACTTCTTTTTTACCTTGATGTTGATTACCGACCATATGTATTTCTTTAATCAATGCTTCAATATATTTATCACATTGTTCTTTGTTATAAATGACTTTGCAGTACGGGCAGAAATTACAAATACTTTTACAAAATGGAATATGGATATATAGGCCTAAATTATTAAGTTCGGAATATGACAAAACCTGATCATATTCATTTTTAAATATGAACGGTTTAGTGCTCCTAGTGAGCCACATTCTTGTGATATTAGTAATAAAACTCATATTTATATCCTTTAAATATATTTAAGATATGTTCTTAACATCTCCCAAATAATCTTAAACTTACCTTTGAATAATAAGGTATATTCGGCGACAAAGAAGTAACCACACTTCTCGCATAATCCTGGAACATCAATACATCTCCCACAGGTGGATATCTTACCATTTTCAATAACGACACATTGATGACATGGGGTAGGGAATGAATTGTTAATTAAATATGGGAAAGCACTAATTAAGTTAAAGATTGGGGCTTTCTCTTTCTTCTTCATTCTTTTAATTGTTTCACAAACTTTAGCTTTCTCTTCTTTAGAGAGGGCTAATTCTTTAGTGTCTGGATATGGAGTATGGAAGTTAAAGGAAACCGCTTTGACGTGTTTAGTGTCTCTTGCTTTAAGACAAACATCTTCTACAGAATCTTTATTAATTTGATTAATTGCCATATAGAAACAAATGTTATCCGCGGTGGCTTTAGAGATGTTATCAAATATCTTATCGTAAGTATCCCCACGGATAATGTTATGGTGTTCTTTATCCCCATCTAAGCTTAAAAGAATTAAATTAGCTTCTGGTAAATCAATTGGCCATGTCCCATTAGTGACGACATTAACAATTAAGAAACCCATCTTCTTAGCTTCAATTACTAAGTCTCTTAATGTCTTATCTCCATCCTTCCACATGAATGTTTCACCACCACAGAAAAAGAGAATACGCACACCCATGTCGTATAAAATTTGCATTTCGTTTCTAATTTGAGTGTATGGATGAATAACCGCGGTAATGTTATTAACAGAGCAGTGTTTGCAGTGCAAATTACATTTATCAGTGACAATAACTGTTCCTAATATCGGATCTTTCTTTTTAAATAAGATGGTTTTAATTCCAAAACCTGCGAAACGCATGAAGGATGTGAATTTCATAAGATGGTACCTGTACTAATTAAACAACTATCTAATAGTAAACTGCTAGAAGAAGAAACGCTAGTAGTAACTTAATCGCACGTCATGCATAAAATAATCGTAACTATAATTAGATATCTTTATGTATATTATTTAGTGAAGTCTGTTTCTATTAAGGTTTGTTTAAGCAACTTACTTTAAAATGAAACAAAACAACATATAAAAATAAAGGGGAATTGATATGAAAAACATATTAAAGAAACTCACTTGCGCGACTTTAGCGTTTTTAGCGATTGGTTGTGCTGGTCATAGTGCTTCTTCTGAAAACTCAAACGATAGTTCCGAAGAACCACCAGTGACTAGTAATCCTAGCTCAGAATCTTCAATTAGCTCATCTGATATTGAGCCAATTAAGTCACAACTTCCTGAATTAAGATTCACTAGTGACGTAGCAAGTGAAATTAGCTTTGCGACCACTGCGACAAAGAGTGACTTAACTAGACCAGAAGTTACTGGTAAATTCACTTTAACTAACTGTGCTGATAATTATAAGAAAACTGATATTCCAGGCACTATGAAGGTGAGAGGTAATCAAACCGCAGGTTGGGCTAAAAAAGGCTTTAGAATGAAATTCGAAAGCAAAGTAAATCTATTAGGTTTAAATAAAGGTAACAAATTTAAGAAATGGATCCTTTTAGCGGACGCTAAGGATACAACATTATCTAGAACCGCTTTAGGTTTATATGTGGCTAAAGGTTTAGTTAATGATGGTGACAATGTCTGGGTTAGTGATTTCACACCAGTATCTGTCTATCTTAACGATCAATATTGGGGCTTCTACTATTTGTGTGAACAAAAAGAAGTTAAAACAGGTAGAGTCAACCTTCCAGAACCAGCGGAAAACGCTACAAGTGTTAATATTGGCTACTGCTTTGAATTAGACCATTACGCTGATTCAGCGGGTGCGCCAGATGAAGCTAGTGAACAAAAGAAGGGTGCGGATGGTGACCCAACATTCAGAATGAAATATTCTCCAAGAATGGAACAAGGTCGTCCAAGTGGTCCATTAGCAACTGGTCAAGTTAATACATATACCATGTTATCTGATATTACTGACTGCACAGAACCAGATAAACACTGCGAAGCGGAATACACAAATATCACTGATAGAGGTCAATTAAATAACAACAGTACCCAAATCAGTAATAGTAATCAATTAGACTTCATTAGAGACAGAATGGAAGCTTTATACCAAGTCTTATATGAAGCCGCGATTAATAAGAAAGCTAAAGAAATTACTGAAGATAACCAAGTGATTAATTCCTCTAAGACTGTGCAACAAGTCATGGACCAACACTTCAACTTAAATTCTTGGGTTATGGGCTATATCCTCCATGCTTTCACAGTGGCTCCTGACTTAGGCTATTCATCATTCTATATGTCTTATGACAACACCGCTAACGGTGATCATAAGTTAAGATTTGATTGCCCATGGGATTTCGATAGTAACTTCGGCAATAGAAATAACTTCTATGTGAACGCTGAAGGTGATACATATGTGGAAAATACATATAACACTTGGATGTACTTATTTAGCAAACTTAGTTTCTTCAACGATATGGTTAAAACTAGATGGAACGAAGTGAGAGATGAAAAACTCTTTGAAAATATGTTCAAGATGTTAAATGAACACTTCGCTAATAATGATGCTGAAATTCAAAGAGACCATAAAAAATGGCCAAAGAATGATGCTGCTGATATGAGTATCAATAACTTTGATGAAATCAGAGAACCATACAAAGATCCTGCTAAATACAAAGAAGCGGAAGCCGAAACAATCAACTGGTGCGCTAAACGTGTGAACTTCTTGGAAAAGAAGTGGGGCAAGAATAGACCTAACGTTAGCACTAAGTAAATAACAAACAAAAAAGAGGCGGATTGAACATCTCGCCTCTTTTATTATCTCTTTATAGTGCTTTAGCCTTTTGAAGGAAAGCGTCTACTTTATCGTTTGATACTTTGTATGTTCTGCGTGTAGTGCTATAGACTTCGCGATAAAACGGATTAGCGGGATTCTTGAAGTAATGATAGAGATGAACAATAGAGAATTCTTCACGTGGCATCTTTCCTATTTCCATTAAGAAGTTGTCGTCTATTCCGTAATAGACTTTCTCATTAGTGCCTAAATTGTATTCCTTATTTGTTTCAGTAAAATCGAAAGCTTTAATATCATTTAATAAAGAAAGATTAGTGTCGTTTACGACTTTCTCATCATAATACACAGCAGCGGTGTTTCCTTCTTTACTAAGTTCTGCATAATAGTTTTCTAATGTTGTTTCTTCTTCCGCTTTCTCATTAGTGGCGTGATAGAACTCATCCATTTCTTCAAATCTTTTAGTCACCGCTTCAATCATGGCTTTACTATCTTTTTCTGAGATTGAGTATTCAGCGTATTGACTAATTCTTTCATCGTTCTTTTTGCCTTGCGCAGATAGAAGTATGCAGTTCTCATAAACCATTAAATATAAACTGGTATAGTTTCCAATTTGACGGTCTAAGGTGTACGTAAAGCCATCTCCTTTGACATCTGGAATAGTTTTCTTTAGACGGATAGATGAGATGTTATTTTTAATGATTTCCGCAACTTTATATTGATAGTCATTGAAAGAGAACCTATCGTAATCTTTTTTGTTTTCTTTTATATGGAAATACGAAAATGAATCTTCTTCGATATCTGTTAGCCATTCTTTGATGGATACAGTTGGCTTTTCTTGAAAATCACAGCCTGTTAATAAAGAAGTAGCGATAATTGGAATGAGTAATAATTTTTTCATAGGGAGTTCCTCACTTTTTCTTTAAGAAGTTGTATAGTATATAAGTGACCTTTCGGATAATATTTAACAAAAAAGTCACATTATATCTAAACATTATTATAATCACACATATTTATAAGTGATATATTTAGCAGATTAAATGTTACAAAATGTCTAATTAGTGAAAATCCCAAGAAACAATTATGAACAAATTACTTACTCTCATCTCATTACCACTTCTATCACTAGGCTTATCTAAATGCTCTACTTATCCTATCGTGGGCACAGATTATTCTAAGAAATATAATCCCGCGAATGTATTTGATACAGATAGAAAGATTTCATATAACCAGATATCGATTGATGAAAATAACTATAGTCCAAGTGAAAATGAGTGCGCAAAACTCAAACGAATGATCTTAGATGCGGATTTTAAGAGCACTAAAGAGACTAATTCTTTAACAACAGGATTTACATACACAATACGTATACCCGCTTTAATTTGGGGTTATAGTCAATATGAATATCATTTCTATACCGATGGTATTGCTAGTATCACTGGTTACACCGATGAGAAAGATGAAAACGGTTATTATAAAACTGCAACTTTTTACTATAAGTGTAAGGATACTGAAACCGCTGAAGCGTTATATGACTACGCAAATACAATTGTTGAGAACTATCTAGAAGAACAAAGAAAACAAAAAGAAGAAAGAGAAGCTGCTGAAGCAAGAGTGGCCTCCTT
>CACZNF010000060.1 GCA_902782395.1 uncultured Erysipelotrichaceae bacterium
TGGTGTTTCACCGTAGTGATCGAATTGCATGACGTAGTTGCCTCTACCTTGAGTCATACTACGTAAGTCGGTGACGTAACCAAACATTTCGCTCAATGGAACTTCCGCCTCGATAATCTTGGCATTGGCTCTTTGGCTTTCACCAGTCATTTGACCTCTACGTCTGGAGATATCGCCGATAACGTCACCATAATATTGTTCTGGGACAGTAACTTCGATCTTCATAATTGGTTCGAGGATAACTGGTTGACATTTCTTAGCTGCTTCTTTAAGAGCCATAGATGCAGCAATCTTGTAAGCGGCTTCACTAGAGTCGACATCGTGGTAACTACCATCATAGAGAGTAGCCTTGATATCGATTACTGGGAAACCAGCGATCATGCCCCTATTGAGAGCATCTCTTAAGCCGTCTTCAGTTGGCTTAATGTATTCTCTAGGAACAGTACCACCAACGATGGCATCGACGAATTCAAAGCCTTTGCCTTCGTTTGGTTCGAAGCGGATCCAGACGTGACCGTATTGACCACGACCACCACTTTGACGGATGTATTTACCTTCGCATTCACCTTCGGCTTTAATTGTTTCGCGGTATTCAACTTGTGGAGCACCAACGTTAACTTGAACGCCGAATTCTCTCTTCATTCTGTCGACGATAATGTCTAAGTGTAATTCACCAACACCAGCGATTAAGGTTTGACCTGTTTCTGGGTTTGTTCTCACACGGAATGTTGGGTCTTCTTCAGCGAGCTTTTGAAGAGCGATGTTCATCTTTTCTTGGTCAGCTTTGGTCTTTGGTTCGACAGCTTCTTCGATAACTGGAGCTGGGAATTCCATCTTCTCTAAGACGACGGTTTTACCGACTTCGCAGAGTGTGTCACCAGTAATGGTGTTTTTAAGACCAACGACCGCACCGATGTCACCAGCGTGAAGTGCTTCGACTTCTTGACGGTGATTGGAGTGCATAAGGACGACACGTCCGATTCTTTCTTTCACACCTTTGGTGGAGTTATAGACGTAACTACCGGATTGTAATGTACCACTATAGACACGGACATAGGCTAAACGGCCAATGAATGGGTCAGTAGCAATCTTGAAGGCTAAGCAAGCAAGAGGAGCGTTGTCATCTGGTTCGCATGTGACTTCATTGCCACGATCATCTGTACCTTTCGCGTGAGGGATATCTAATGGGGATGGTAAGTAATCGATAACACCATCTAATAAAGGTTGAACGTTTTTGTTTTTGTATGCTGATCCGCAGAAGACAGGGTGGAATTCACCAGTTAAAACTGCTTTACGGATAACGGCCTTTGTTGTTTCTTCGTCTGGTTCTTGACCTTCTAAGACCATCATTAAGATGTCTTCATCGAAGTTTGATAAAGCTTCGAATAATTTTTGTCTGAGTTCGACGAGTTTGTCTTTGTATTCTTCAGGAACTGGAACTTCATGTGGTTCTTCGTTCACATCAGAGGCGTAGACATACGCTTTTTGGGTAATGACATCGATCCAACCTTTTAAGGATGATTCGATACCAATTGGGTATTGTACTGCTTCAGCGTTGGCGCCTAATCTTTCTCTAAGAGAACGGACAGACATTTCATAGTCCGCACCGATAGCGTCAAGTTTGTTAACGAAGACAATACGTGGGACACCGTATTTAGAACCTTGTCTCCAAACTGTTTCAGTTTGTGGTTCAACACCGTTCTTACCATCTAAGACTGTGATAGCACCGTCTAAGACACGTAAGGATCTTTCAACTTCGACTGTGAAGTCGACGTGTCCAGGAGTGTCGATAATGTTGATACGGTTACCTTTCCAGGTTGCTGTTGTAGCAGCACTGGTAATTGTAATACCTCTTTCTTGTTCTTGTTCCATCCAGTCCATTGTCGCGGAACCTTCGTGGGTTTCGCCAATTTTGTGGATTTTACCAGTGAAGTAGAGAATACGTTCGGTTGTTGTGGTTTTACCAGCATCGATGTGAGCCATGATACCGATATTGCGTGTATGTGCTAGATCATATTCGCGTGCCATATTCTATTACTCCTAACTGATTACCAACGATAATGTGAGTAAGCTTTGTTAGCTTCTGCCATCTTGTGGGTATCTTCTCTTTTCTTAACGGAAGCACCAGTGCCGTTAGCGGCATCGATAATTTCGTTAGCTAAGCGGTCTTGCATGGTCTTTTCATTTCTTAAACGTGAATAGCTGACTAACCATCTTAAACCTAATGTAACTTTTCTTTCTGGGGAGACTTCGGTTGGAACTGGGAAGTTCGCACCACCGACTCTTCTCATCTTAAGTTCGACTTCTGGCATAGCATAATTTTGTTGATTAAACGTGTGACTAACTTTGAGTTGTAAATTGGATCTGGTAAGACATCACGTTTGACGGCATTTCCTTTACGCATAATGTTATTACCTCCTATTCTTCACTCTTTGGCTTCTTAGTACCGTATAAGCTACGACCTTGACGACGAGCTTCGATACCAGCGCAGTCTAATGTACCTCTGACGATGTGATAACGCACACCTGGGAGGTCTTTAACACGGCCGCCTCTAATAATGACGGTACTGTGTTCTTGTAAGTTGTGTCCTTCACCACCGATATAGGCAGTGACTTCATAACCATTGCTTAATCTAACACGAGCGTATTTTCTTAAAGCTGAGTTAGGTTTCTTTGGTGTCCATCTTTGACCAAGAGCAGGGGCTTTAGACTTGAATGTCTTATTTTGTCTGCCTTGACGCACTAATTGGTTAATTGTTGGCATAATTGCTCCTTTCAATAACTGTTTCATTTTGTGCACACCACAGTACCTGGTGTATCGGTACTTTCCCATTAAAAACGACCTAAAATGGTCTGGGTGTGGTTTTGCACACGCTCATATATAATATATAAGGATAAAAACATGCGCAATAAAAATATTAATATATTACACACTAGTCCTGGTGTATCATATATGTTAAATAAAAGAAAAACCACCGGGTTAACCGATGGTTTTTTGTTAGCTAAATAATTTAATTATTTGTTTTCAGCTAAGATTAAGTCGACGCTTGTATCGAATTTCATACGATAGTATGGATTTCTGAAAGCGATTTCATCTTCGTATGTTGGGCCGTTTAATTGGACAAGACCGAAGACAAAGGATCTCTTTTCATCGTGGTCTAAACCAGCGTCAGTATATAATCTGTCACCATAGACGTTATCTTGGTCTTCGTATTCGTTGACTAAGATGTCTAAGCCTCTGGAGCTTTCACCAGCGAATTTGTATTCATCGCCAGAAGAAGAAACGGAAGCTTTTAAGATTAATTGGTAAACACCAGCTTTTGGTGCTTTAACGTTGAATTTGACATAGCCTGTAGCTTCTGTTGGTAATTTACCATCACCATCAAATGCAGCGCCTTCTGGATTGTAATCGCCCATTGCGATCTTCACACCAACGGAACCATCAGCAGCGGTTAATGGTGTGTAGTTTTTGCCATAAGAGTTGGCGGCTGGAGTACCGGCTGTCCAAGCAGATGTGTCGATTAATGCTGGGCATTCAGCTGGCCATGTTGGTTCGGCTGGATGTGGAGCGGCTGGTTTTGTAACTGTGATAGAAATTTCACCAGCTTTGTAGCCATCTTTCTTGGCAGAGATTTTAACTGTGCCAGGAGCAACGGCTGTAACTTTACCTGCAGCATCAACTGTCGCGACTTTAGCATCAGCAGATTCCCATGTGACGCCATCGACGTCAGCGGTTAATTGGACTTCACCACCGATTTCGAGAGTTTTCTTATTGTCGGCAGCTGTAACTTTGATTGATGGTTGAGCAGATGTTGATTGTTGTCCACCACTTGTGGATTTGTTGGCGTTAGTACTATCATTAGCTGGAGCACCGTTACAAGCAACAGCGGTTAAAGCTAATAAGATAGCAAGAGCGCCTAAACCTTTTTTCATCTTCATTAAAAAATGTTCCTTTCTTAAGAAACTAAGACATACGCTTTAGCTTCTTTTTAATTATCAAGATTCTCTTTCTTGTTACTCGTATTATGCCTATATATAAGCATAATTTCAAGATAAAACCGTTCTTTTATTTCAAAATAAATGAAAAAAGACCACATTTAATGGTCCTTTTTAACTTGGATATAATAAGTTATTTCTTATTAGCTTCAATGAAGTCAACGACATCTTTGACAGTTAAGAAATTCATTGGTTCATCGAATGAAACACCGAATTCATCTTCAATTGCCATCGCAAACATCATGATACCTAATGAGTCAAAATGTAAATCGTCAATTAACTTTGTATCTAAAGTGACGTTATCAAGATTCATATCTGGATCAACGTTCTTCATTAATTCTTTTAATTTTTCTAACATTTTAATAAAACCTCGAACTTTAATAGTTTACCAAATTAGTAAACTTCTATCAACGAAGAGCGTCTTCTCTTTGTGATTGGGTTAAGACTGCTTCACCACTGGCGTGATTTAAAAGCATTCTAGAAATATTAACAATCGCTCTTTCATCGGAGTTGCCACGAGCTTTAATAACAAGTTTTCTTGTACCTAAGACTAAGCCACCACCTAAAGCGGAAATATCATAGGATTTCATTAAGTATTGAGCGACTTCCATGAATTCTGGTCTTTCTCTCTTTTTAGAGAGTTTAACGATATCAGTAATTAATTGTCTGGCTACACCTTCAACGTTCTTAAGAACTTGGTTACCCGCGAAACCATCGCAGACGATGACATCAGCGTCACCCGTTAAGGTTTGATTGCCTTCAATATTACCGATGAAGTTAATGGTTTCATCTTCTTTTAAGAGTGGATATGTTTCTTTCACTAAGTGGTTACCTTTAGTGGCTTCCGCACCATTAGAAAGTAAAGCGACTTTAGGACTTTCGATTTGATACATCTTTTTCATCAAATTAGAGCCTAAACGGGCGAATGAGTGTAATTGTCCAGCGGAGCAGTCAATTGTCGCTCCTGTGTCCACTACGCAGCTATAAGAGCCTTTTCCGTTAGGAAGAACAGCGGCCATGCATGGTCTTGTTTTATTTTCATCGCTTAAGAATCTAAAACTACCCATTAAAATGGCACCACTATTACCAGCGGTAATCATACCAGCGTAGTTTTCTTCTTCCTTGCCCACTTCTTTCATCGCTTGCACTAGGGATGCTTGTGGTTTATTCATAATACCTGTATATGGGTTTTCATAATTGGTAATGGTTTCTTCTGCAGGAATAACTTTGAAACGGGATTGATCCACACCGTATTCTTGCATTTTTTGATTGATGAGGGCTTCAGGACCCACTAAAGTGATTGATAAGTTAGGAAATTCTTTTAAGGCTAAAGACGCGCCTAAAATAATAGCTTCTGGGCCTTTATCGCTTCCTAAAGCATCAATAACGATTTTATATTGTTGTTCCATAATACTATTTCCTTCTTTTCAGCAAATAATATTATAGCATGAATAAGCATTTAATGAAATTAAAGAGACTAATGATGTTGAGCGGTATTTGCTAAATAGGCAGTGAAAGTTTGATATCTTTCTTGTCCTAATTCAAAGATATGGTTTTGGGTAAGGAAATTAAAGACGATATAACCACTATCGTAGAAGTAGGCAGTGAATGTATAGCCATCAAAAGCCGGTACTTTTAAACCGATGTAATAGTACTTATAACTAGATTCATAGTCATAATCTATCGCCGTATATCCTTCAATGGTTCCATCATCAAACCAAATGTTATAAATATTTGTTTCATAATAGTAGATGTATGTTGATTCAGTGTTAGGTTGAACAGTCTTATCACAATATAAAATCTTGTCGATTTTGATTTCAACATCAGGTGATAAGAGATTAACAAAGTCATCTACATCATGGAAATGACAAGAATAATTGAAATAAATGTTATATAAGTTAGAGTTTGCTTCTTTAGCGAGAATAGCAATTTCTTGATCAATATTATGGAAGGAATATAGTTCTACTTCTTTTGATTGATTATTTGAGTTTTCAATTGTTGCTGTACCAATTCTAGAACCAATAGACTCTGAGTTTTTACTTTTGCTCAGGCTTTTGCCAGAGAAAGTATAAGAAATGTTTTCATATAAAAGTGGCTTTGAACTAGCGCCATCGCTTTGACTTCCTGGAGTTTGTTTGCTTTGATTTGCTGAACTCATCTCGTCATATGAAGGTGCAGGTTTATATGAACTATACTCTGCATCACTATATTTTGGTCTAGAAGCGGCTTTATTCATGCCGAGATGTGGTAAAACACCGACAGAGATAACCACTACTGCCGCGGTCATAGCTAATGCTGTAGGCACGAGAACTTTGCTCCACATAGGCATGCGTTTAATCCATGAAACATGATATGGATTTTTCGCATAGGCGTTGAGCTTATTGTTGCCGCGCTTTTTCATCCACTTTTCGAAGTTCATCTTAACTCCTTTCTGAGTTTCTCTTTCGCACTAGCGTAAATGGCTCTTGCGGTGCTTTCTGGAATGCCTGTCATTTCGACAATTTCACTCCAAGAGTACTCAAAAACTGCACGATAATAAGTCACAATAGTTTCCTTATTAGTTAGGAGAGGTTCTAACAAATTGAGCATCACATTGTATTGATCATGTTCCCCATACATTTCTTCAACGACTTCACTATTCACTACTTCTTTATTTTTCTTTAAGAAATCAAGCGCTGTGTTCCTCGCGATTGTGGAGAGGAACGATTTAATCTTGCTTGGCTCTTTGAGGTCGTGACGATGGTTCATAGCCTTAATAAAGGACTCACTTAAAACATCTTCACAATCTTCAGGAAGAGAAATGTAGTTGGCGATGACAAAGTACATGAGATTTTTGTACTCGTCGTATACTTTACCAGTCGCATCTTCGTTACCTAGGATAAATGCATGAATGGTTTTTTCTGAGATGCTCATTATTGCCTCTCGCTAATTAAGACGATTCAAAATATGAAAACCGCTAGAAATATTCTATCTTCAATTGGTAAATAACACTACTTTTATTTATAAATTATGAATTAATCGAACTTTTATAAAGAAAAAGAGCCACCCATATGGATGACTCTTATTAGTTTTAATAGAAACTACTTCTTATCTTCATCGAGGACACGAATCTTTTCGTTAATTTCTTTAACTTTTCTTTCGTGTTCTTCGATGTATCTATCACTAACTTCTCTCATGGTTTCTAAGACATCGAAATTGTTAGAGATATCATCAGAAGCGGATTCAGCCATTAAACCACGGCCGGCTGGGATAAGGTGACCTGTAATGACGTTTTCTTTTAAGCCATGTAAGTAGTCAGTCTTACCTTTGATAGCGGCGTCAGTTAAGACACGGGTTGTTTCTTGGAAGGAAGCCGCGGAGAGGAATGATTCTGTTTCCAAAGCGGACTTTGTAATACCAAGAATTAATGGTGAGAAGACGGCTGGGTGTTTGCCACTTAAGATGGCATCAGTGTTCTTCGCAGCATCATTGTTCTTCGCGGTGAAGGTGTTAACGTTCACACGTGTGCCACTTAACATATCGGTATCACCAGCTTCAATGACTAAGACTTTTCTTAACATTTGTCTGACGATAACTTCAATGTGCTTATCGGAAATACCGATGGATTGGGCACTATAGACTTTTTGAACTTCTTTTAAGATGTAGTTTTCAACAGCGGTAACATCGGCCACTTCAAGTAATTTCTTAGGAGAAATAGCACCTTCAGTGATCTTACCACCATTCTTGACGAAGTCGCCTTTCTTGACTCTTAATCTTGCACCGAAGTTTGTGGTGTATTCTTTTTCATCAAGATCGTTCTTAACGGTCACTAAGTAGCAACCATTCTTTTCTTCAATCTTGGTAACTGTACCAGAGATTTCGGAGATTAAGGCTTCGCCCTTAGGTGTACGTGCTTCAAATAATTCTTGAACACGAGGTAAACCTTGAGTAATATCGCTACCCGCAACACCACCGGTGTGGAATGTTCTCATGGTTAATTGTGTACCTGGTTCACCAATAGATTGAGCAGCCATAATACCAACCGCTTCACCAACTTGGACTCTTCTACCTGTCGCTAAGTTACGACCATAGCAGTGGACACAAACACCATCTTTTGTTTCACAACCGAATAAGTTACGAATCACGACGGATTTAATACCAGCGTTGACGATTTCTTTAGCTTCTTTTTCATGAATCATGGTGTTACCAGCCACGATCACTTCACCTGTTTGAGGATTGACGACATCGTTGAGAGCGAAACGACCGACTAAACGATCTTCGAGTTTAACGATGACAGCATCTCTAGCGGAGTCTCTGATTTCAAAGACTTCGAAGCCATGGTCAGTACCGCAGTCTTCTTCTCTAACGATAACGTCTTGAGAAACGTCGACTAATCTTCTTGTTAAGTAACCAGAGTCAGCGGTCTTTAACGCGGTATCAGCACCACCCTTACGAGCACCGTGGGTGGCGATAAAGAATTCAGACACGTTCATACCTTCACGGAAACATGATTTAACTGGGAGTTCGATAGTAGAACCAGAAGTACTACCCATCAAGCCTCTCATACCGGCTAATTGGAGAATATTGGAGATATTACCACGAGCACCGGAATCAGACATCATGAAGATTGGGTTACGTGTATCTTGTTTGAATTGTGTTTCAAGTTTCTTTTGAACTTGGTCTTTGACCTTTTCCCAGACTTCAACAACTTGTTTATGTCTTTCTTCATTGGTCAACATACCCATTTCATATAATTCTTTTAAGTTAGCGACTTTGTTATCACCATCTTTTAAGATTTCTTCTTTGCCTTTAACAGCGTGGATATCACTTAAGGAGACGGTTAAGCCGGCAACTGTAGAATAATGGAAGCCTTGGTCTTTAATCTTATCCAA
>CACZNF010000061.1 GCA_902782395.1 uncultured Erysipelotrichaceae bacterium
GTGAAATCGATAAGAAGACAGTTGATATGCAACTTAACTTCGATGATACCGAATTTGAACCAACAATTTTACCTGCTAGATTCCCTAACTTATTCGCTAATGGTACAGAAGGTATCGCTGTTGGTATGGCGACTGAAATCCCACCTCATAATCTCAAAGAGATTATTGATGCCGTCATTTACCGTATTGGTCATAAGACAGCAACTATTGAAGACTTAATGCAATTCGTCTTAGGTCCAGACTTCCCGGGTGGTGGTATCATCTATGAAAGCGAAGGCCTTAAGAACATCTACTTAACTGGTAGAGGCCGTATTGAAATCGCTAGTAAAGAAGAGATTGTCCAAAATAAAGACAATCAACAGATTGTCATTACTGAAATTCCATACAAAACACAAAAGAATCAATTAGTTTTTGAAATCGATAAAATTATCCATTCTAAAGCTGTTGATGGTCTTTTAGAAGTACGTGATGAATCTGACTGGAAAGGTATTAGAATCGTTATTGATTGTAAAAAAGACGCGAAAGTTGACTTGCTTTTACAATATTTGAACAACAAAACCGGTTTAGTTTCTTCCTATAGCACTAATATGGTGGCGATTGTTGATGGCCGTCCAAAAACATTAAATTTATTAACTTACGTCGATGCTTACATCAACCATCAAGTTGATGTCGTGACAAGAAGAAGTAGATTTGATCTAGATAAATTCCAAGCTAGATTGCATATTGTTGAAGGCTTAATCCAAGCTTCTTTAAACATCAATGAAGTCGTGGAAATTATTAAAAAGAGTAAAGATAAAGCTGATTCTAAGATTAATTTAATGAATCGCTATGGCTTCTCAAACGAACAAGCGGAAGCAATCGTGACCATGCCATTATACAAGTTATCTCATACTGATGAAGTAACGTTGGAAAATGAAAAAGTTCAACTCCTTAAAGATATTGAAACACTCAAAGGAATTCTTGAAGATGAGAGCAAACTTAACCGTGTTTTAGTTCGTGAACTAAAAGCCATCGCTGATAAGTATGGTGATGATAGAAGAACCGCCATTCAAGAAAAAGAAGAAATTGCGCCAATTGATAAGCGTGAATTAATTGCTAAAGATGATGTCATGGTGGCTTTAACACGTGATGGTTATGTGAAGAGATCCACCCTTAAATCATATCGTAGCAGCGGAGATAATCCTCTTCCTGGTTTAAAAGATGGAGACGAATTAATCGCCCAAGGTTTAATCAACACAACCGATTATCTGATTTGTTTTACAAATCAAGGTAACTACATTTGCATTCCAGTCCATAAATTACCAGAGAATAGATGGAAAGATGAAGGTGGCCATATCAATACATTCTCAACCTTGAATGCTGGTGAAAAAATCATTAAAGGTATTGCCGTTAGTGACTTCAGAAATGACATTTATCTCGGCATTTTGACCAAATTCGGCCAAATTAAACGTATGCCTTTAAATATGATAGAAATAGGAAAACGCACGCGTCCTATACGTAATATGAGATTACTCAATGGTGACGAAGTTGCTGATATTCAAATCTTAAGTGGCAATAGCAACTTACTTGTTGTAACAAGTAATGGTAATGTTACATACTTCAATGAAAACGAATTATCTGTTCTTTCTAGCAAAGCTGGTGGTGTTAAATCAGTAGCAGGCTTAGGCAAGAATAACGCAGTAGCGTTAATTGCTTTTGATGAAGAAGAAAAGAACAAAGTTATCTTATTCACCGATAAAGGTCATTATCGTATTTTCGATAATGCACACGTGAATCTCACCGCTAGATTAGGCAAAGTTCAAACAGTTATGCCATGCTTTAAGAGCGATGTCCATCATGTTGTCAGTGCCTTTAAGCTAATTAATAAAGCAGATTTATTAAAAATAAATCTCTTCATGTCCACGAACGAATATTTTGAATTTGAATTAAGTGATTTCTATTTAACTGATCTTGCTAAATACGCGAAGAAGAACATCGATATTCCAAGCAAGACTACAGTCGATAGTGTCATAGACACTAATATTGAAATCATTAATAAAAAGACGATTTCTCATCCAATTACCATTAAAGAGAAACCAGTAGTGTCCGCTCCTGAAGGTGAAACAGTTGAGGAAGATGATGAACCAGTTAGCGTTCCAGAAGCCAAAGAAGAGAAGGAAGGCTTTGAACAAATCTCCATTTTTGATGATTTAGATGAGTAATCTTGTCTAGTAATTAACTAGTAATAAACTAGTAAAACATATAACTTTGTTATATAGTAAAACAATAATTATATTAATAGCCTCGAAATGAGGCTTTTTAAATGTGACAGATTTAGCTTATTGCTTGTGAGAATTATTAATATTTCTCACATTAAGGGAGAAAATCGGTTATTATTTATACATAGATAAATATGTTCAACAAATTCATTCCCTTCGCACACGCCCAATCCATATATGAGATCCCTGTTGATTTCTATAAGAAACAAGGCGTTAGTGTCCTTTTAATCGATTTGGATAATACGCTGGACAGCTATCGTTTATCTTTACCAACAGAAAGAGCAGTTAAGCAACTTAACGCTCTTAAAGAAAGTGGTCTTGAAGTCATTATTGTTTCTAACAATCGTGGCAAACGCGTGAGGACATATGCACAAGCCGCTCAATGCAGATGTATCAACTCTGCGCGTAAACCATTCTCAGGGAAAATTAAAAAGTTCCTAAAGGAAAATGGCTATAAAGCAGAAGAGACCATGCTTGTTGGGGATCAACTTATGACAGACGTACTCGCGGCTAAAGGCGCTCACATTCGTGTCGTGCTCACAGAGAAGGTCGTCAAAGAAGATCAATTCACCACACATTTCAATCGTCTATTAGATAGACCGATAAGAAAACATCTAGTTAAAAAAGGCAAAATGCCGGATTGGAGAACAAAATATGGGCAAGAGCAATAGAGTATTACGTTGTTATCACTGCGGTGCGATTTTGCAATGCGAAAACGAAAATGAAAAGGGCTATGTTGTGCCTGAATCATTACACCGCGCTACGCCTATTCAAATCATGTATTGCGATAAGTGCTTTGAAACAATGAAGGCGTTCAATAACAGCGAACTTGAACAAAATGTCGATAAAGAAGTATTAAAAATACTTGATGATGCGTTTGCTACAGACGCGTACATTATTTGGGTTGTCGATTTGTTCTCATTCAACGGCCAATTAAATAGTGAAATCGCTAAAAAAGTTAAGAAACTCAACGTCACAGTCGTTGGTACTAAACGTGACTTATTCCCAATGAATATGAAAGACGACTCTTTAGTCGAGTACTTAACTGAAAGATTTAAAGAATATGGTATCAAACCAAAGAGTGTTAGATTATTCAGTTCCACAAGTTTAATGGATTCTAAAGAATTAATCAGTGCGATGAATACCGCTAGAAAAGGTCATGACGTTTACATGATCGGTAATTCTACCTCTGGTAAAACTTCCATTATTAATAAAGCGATGAAAGGTTTTGAAAACAAAACCACACGTCAAATTAAGACTATTACATATCCAGGCACAAGCGTGAACGTCTTAGAAATCCCATTAAGTCGTTCATCCTTCTTCTATGAATTACCTGGTATTTCTCAAACAACATCCGCTCAAGGCAAGTTGGAGAAAGAAGTTATTAGACAAATCACACCAAAGAAAGCCATTAAAGTCACAAATCGTACTTTAGGTGCTGGCGATGCTCTTATGGTTGGTTCATTAGCGGCCTTCGAAATTATCAAAGGCAAAACCGCTAACTATCGTTTCTATGCTGCGGAAGGCGTGGAAACTAAAAAAGTCCAAAGTAAGAAACTTGATGACGCCATTAGTGAAAATAATGTCCGTCGTTTCGCTAGACCAGTTTCTGAAAGACTTGTCAGCTTCTTAGATTACGATATGTTTGAATACGCAATGGAAAACGATAACAAATGGCATGATATCGCCATTGAAGGCTTATGCTGGTTATCATTCGTTGCCCAAGGACAAATGATTCGTATCCGCTTACCAAAAGGCGTTTCTCTCAAAGAGAGCTTAGCAAAAATTAGAAAGTAAATTATATGTTAACACCAAAACAAAAACGTGACCTAAAAGCTTTAGCGTCCACCTTAACAATCCGTTACCAAATCGGTAAAAATGAAATTTCTGATACTCTTATCAGCATGCTTGATAAAGCCTTAACTGCGCATGAATTAATCAAAATCGATGTCATGAAAGGTTGTTCTCTACCAATCATGGAAATCGCTATTGATATTTCCAATAAGTTAAACGCTGAACTAGTGCATGTGATGGGCAGAGTAATTATCCTATTCCGTAGGAATAAAGAGAATCCAAAGATTAAAATCTAATGAATAGAATTATTTTCGGTGGTGGTTTTGATCCAATTCACCTAGGACATATTAATATGGCTATCATGGCCCAGAATACATATCCTGGTGAAGTTGTTTTTGTGCCCGCGAAAATTGCTGTTTGGAAAAGTTCATCCATTAATCAAGAACACAAATTAGCGATGGTGCAGATTGCTATCAAAAACATTCCAGGCTTCAGCGTGGATACTTTTGAGCTTGATCAACCCGAACAACCTCGTTCTTATCAAACAGTGGAGTACTTTAAGAAAAAATATCCAAACGACAAACTCTTCTTTTTAATTGGTCAAGACCAAGTAAATGCCTTCCATGAATGGGCTAAGCCTGAAGAAATCGCTAAAAACACCCAAATAATCTATTATGAAAGGCCAAAATACGACCTTAACCAAGTAAACGTGGATAAATATCATATGATTGCTATTTCTGGTCCTACAGTCGATGTTTCGTCATCTGACATTAGAGAGCTAAGAAGTGCATATCTACAAGAAGACGTTATCAGATATATCGAAGATAACGAACTATATTTTATTAAGAAAGTTAAACCGCTTCTAAAAGAAAGCCGTTTTAGACATTCTAAATCTGT
>CACZNF010000062.1 GCA_902782395.1 uncultured Erysipelotrichaceae bacterium
GGTCTTGGTGAAAAGATGGATGATTTAGAGGAATTTGACCTTGATAAATACCTCTATGGTTTATGTGTGGAGAATAACTAATGGATAAGATTAAAAAGACTATTCGTTATAATTCTTTACTGAAGATATATGGTAACTTATTGAGTAAAACTCAATATGCCTTCGCTGATGCCTATTTCTCTTATGATTTGTCTTTAAGTGAAATCGCCGAAGCTCACGATGTGAGTAGAAGCGCAGTGGAAGACGCCATTAAGAAAGCTCTTAAGAAATTAGATGATTATGAAAAAGAGCTCAAAGTATTAGAGAAGAATGAAAAGATTCTCGACCTTATCGTTAAGGCTAAAGACGCTGAAGGCGATGAGAAAATTCAAGCATTAGAAGAAATAGAAAGGATTATTTATAGTTATGGCATTTGAATCATTAACTGAACGCCTTTCTGGCATATTTAAAAAGATCCGTGGCCAAGCCCGTTTAACAGAAAGCAACATGGAGGACATGCTTAAAGAAATCCGTGTCGCTCTTTTAGAAGCTGATGTTAATTATAAAGTCGTTAAAGAATTCACTAATAACGTCAAAGAAAAGGCTTTAGGTCAAGATGTATTAAGTAAACTTAATCCAAGCCAAATGCTCGTTAAAATCGTCCATGACGAATTAATTGAGTTATTAGGTAGTGATGATAGTGAAATTAACTATCAAACTGGCCGTCCAACAATCATTATGCTTGTTGGTTTACAAGGTAGTGGTAAAACCACAACCGCAGGTAAGCTTGCTTACTTATTAAAAAACAAACTTAAAAAGAAAGTCTTATTAGCCGCTTGTGACGTCTATCGTCCAGCCGCTATTGACCAATTAGATCAAATTGCTAAATCCGTTGGTGTTGATATCGTCAATATGGGTACAAAAGTTAACCCAGTTGATATCGCTAAAGCGGCAAAGAAAAAAGCTTATGACGATGACTACCATGTTTTAATCATCGATACCGCTGGTCGACTCCAAATCGATGAAACATTAATGGATGAATTAAACAACATTAAACACGATGTCGAACCACAAGAAATCCTCTTACTTGTTGACGCTGCTGCTGGTCAAGATGCAGTGAACGTCGCTAATGCTTTTAATGATAAAATATCATTAACGGGTTGCATTATGTCTAAATTAGATGGCGATGCCCGTGGTGGTGCCGCTCTTTCAATTAGACATATGACTGGTGTCCCAATTAAGTTCACTGGTGTTGGTGAAAAAGTCACTGATTTAGATATCTTCCATCCAGACCGTATGGCGGATCGTATCTTAGGTATGGGCGATGTCATGACTCTTGTGGAAAAAGCCCAACAAGAATTAGATGAAAAAGAAGTAAAACATTCAATGAACAAGATGATGTCTGGTTCATTCGATTTAAATGATATGCTTGCACAAATGAAACAAATCAATAAACTCGGTTCATTAGGTGGCATCTTAAAGCTCCTTCCAGGTATGCCAAAGATTACGCCTGAACAACAAGAGATGGCGGAAAGAGAAATGCGTAACTTTGAAGTTATCATTAACTCCATGACCAAGGAAGAAAGAAAACATCCTGAATTATTTAAATTCTCTCGTAAACAAAGAGTGGCTAACGGTTCTGGTAAGACCATGCAAGATATTAATAAGGTCTTAAAGAAATACGAGCAAATGAAAGAAATGATGAAGAAAATGGAGCAATACCGTAAGACCGGAAAAATGCCTCCAGGTGGCTTAGGTGGCATGGGTGGCATGGGCGGTTTAGGTGGCTTTCCAGGCATGTAAAAAAAGAGTGAGGAATTTAACCTCACTTTTCTTTTATAAACTTTTTGCCTTTTTCAATGGCGTCCTTTTCCCATTTTGGAGTTTCATCACTCTCAAGTTCGTCCATCAATTTCTTTTCTTGCTTACTTAATGGATAGTTCTTTAATAGATCTGGACGATATTCTTTTGTGAGCTTAAGAGATTGTTTTTTACGCCACTTCTCAATTGCTCCATGATTGCCAGAATAAAGGATATCTGGAATATAGTCACCATCATATTCAAATGGTTCGCTATATTGTGGGTATTCAAGTAAGCCGTTTTCAAATGATTCATCAACAATAGAATCCGCGGCAATAACACCATCTAATAATCTAATAATGGAATCAGAGATAATTTCCGCGCCAATTTCTCCACCAGTAAGAATGTAATCACCAATGGACACTAATTCATCAACATATTTATTTATGCGTTCATCAGTACCTTCATAATGACCACAAATAAGGATCAAGTGTTCATAATTCTTAGCGAAATAACGAGCACGTGCTTGGTTATATGTCCTTCCACGTGGTGAAAGTAAAATGACGTGACTGTTTTCTTTTCTAACGCTCTTTAAGCAGTCGATGACTGGTTGACATTTCATAATCAAACCAGCGCCTCCACCGACTGGTGCGCTATCAACGCGACCATACTTATCAGTGGTAAAATCTCTAATATTAACAATTTCAATCTCAACTTGTTTCTTAGCGATCGCGCGTTTGATAATTGAATTGGTTAAAAAGCCATCAAAGAATTCAGGGAATAATGTGAGGATGCTTATTTTCATAACATACCTCCAATTACATTAATCTCAATTTCCTTTTTGTTAATATCAACTCTTCTAATAAAAGCTTTAACAAATGGTACGAAGAAGTCTTCTTTGCCCGCTCTTTTTACTCTTAATGTGAGTTGTGCTGGGAATTCTTCAACTTCTTTAACAATGCCTAATTCTTGACCTTTTTCATCAATAACTTTGCAACCTACAAGGTCCACAAAGTAATAGGTGTCTTTGTCCATGTTATCGTAGTCTTTTAAAGCTTGAATTTCGTAGCCTTTGAATTCTAAAGCTTCTTCCTTAGAGTTGATGCCTTGAACTTTAACGAAATCGAATTGTCCGCTGCTTCTATAACTTTCCACAGTGACAACCATACGTTCCTTGGTATTGGCTTTATATAAGTAAACCTCTTTACCTTCTTGATAACGCTTACTAGCGAAATCTGTTTTGCTAAGCACTTTGAAAGTACCATCTAAAGAGAAGGCATCAGTGATATAACCAAGTAACAAATATTCGTTTGGCATAATATTAACAAAAAAGAGGATTAATCCTCTTTTCTTTCATCATCAAAGGATTCAAATTTGAGATGGACGTGTTTTTCTTCGCTCTTGCCAGCAATAGAAACAACTTCTCTAATTGCATTAGCAATGACACCACGACGACCGATTAATCTAGCGGTATCGTCTTTTTCGGCTGCGATAATAATTAAGACGTCTTTCTCTTCTTCGTTCACTCTGAGAAGAACGGAATCAGAATCTTCAACGATTGGATCGATGATTGTCTTAACGATTTTTTCGTAATCCATCGTGAACTCCTATTTTTCGTTTTTCTTGTTAGCAACGAATTTGGCATTTAAGCCTTTGCGGTTGAACATAGCTTTAACTGTTTCTGATGGAACAGCACCGGCGTTTAACCATTTTAATGCTAATTCTTCATCGATAACGGCGTTTTCGATACCTTTGGCTGGATCATAGTAACCAATTTGTTCGATGTAACGACCATCACGAGCGAAGTGACTGTCAGCGGCGACGACACGGAAGAATGGATCTTTATGTCTACCGATTCTTGTTAATCTAATTTTAACTGCCATAATAATAGCCTCCTAATTTTTATGTCCGTAGCAATATTACTAGTAATAATAAGTAGTGTCAAGCATTTTTGCTTTACAGTAATAACATTTATATAAAAAAGGTTTGCAAAAGCTCTTTCTAATTGTTATTATACATAAGCATGTTTTATAACATGATACGGATGTTCCGCTGTCGAAATGAGAATGAACATCAAGAGAACGTTACTTGAAGGAGGTCAAAAAAGATTATGAACAATAACTTAGTCAATGAGATCACCGCTAGTCAATTACGTAATGATTTACCAGAATTCACTTCTGGTGACGAAGTCAAAGTGTCTGTCCGTATTGTTGAAGGCAACAAAACTCGTCTCCAAAACTTCCAAGGCGTGGTAATTTCCCGTCGTGGTGGTGGTGTCTCCGCCACATTTACAGTTCGTAAAATGTCCGGTGGCATCGGTGTGGAAAGAACTTTCCCTGTTAATTCTCCATCCGTCGCTTCTGTGCAAGTTGTGCGCAAAGGTAAAGTGAGAAGAAACAAAATCACTTATATCCGTAAGTTGTCTGGCAAATCTGCTCGTATTAAAGAAATTCTCTAATATTAGTGGTCAGATAAAAATGGGCTTGAGAAAGCCCTTTTTTATTGCCTTATGCGCGCAAAACCTCATATAATGAGAAAGATGAAAAGTAAGAAAGTTTATAACATATTAAAAGCCATTGGTGTCTTTGCCTTGCTTATTGGTGTTTGTGTTAGTGCCTCCTTATTTTTCCATACTTATTATTATGATTTGATTTATGTTTCTGGCGCTTCAATGTATCCAACATTAAATGGGGACGAAGATGAATCACAAGGTTCAATTGTAGATTTCGGTATTGTTGATCCACATGAATCCGCTAAGAAAAACATTAAGAGATTTAGTATAGTTAGCACTTATTATCCAGATAGCACAGACTACGATACCACTACAAAAAAACTTAAACCAAACGCTAAAAAGAAAATCAAACGTGTAGTAGCCCTTCCAGGTGAAACATTTGAAATTAAACAAGACAAGCTCTACGTCATGAAAGATGGAGAGTTTAAAGAAGTTCCTTACACATTCAAAATTGTTCAAAAGGAAGGTGTTTATCCAAAGGATACAGCGTCACCAATTACTCTTAAGGACAATGAGTACTGGGTTTTAGGCGATAACCGCCCGGCTAGTAGAGATTGTGCCTCTCTAGGTACACCAATTACCTATGAGAACATTTATGGTGTTTTAGTGGCTATTGAAGGTAAAGGAAAACTTTACATTAAA